>CAIQCE010000301.1 GCA_903870185.1 uncultured Gammaproteobacteria bacterium | reverse complement strand
GTACAATTCAGCTACGTATGAAAAACAAACCCATAGAAGAGCTTGAAATAGAAATTCGAGAAAGCATTAACACTGCACAACAGTATAATGCTCGATTATTCATTAATGATTATTGGGAATTGGCCATCCGTTTTGGAGCCTATGGGGTTCATCTAGGACAAGAAGATCTCGATACGGCTGAACTTGAATCAATCCATAAGGCAGGATTACGCTTAGGAATCAGCACCCATTCATTAACAGAAATCGATCGAGCCCTAAGTATTCAACCTTCATATTTAGCTTTCGGCCCTATTTTCCAAACCAGTAGCAAAGAGCTCGCTTTTGGGCCACAGGGTATTGAGAAACTCACCTATTGGTCAAAAGAATTAACCTACCCCGTGGTCGCCATTGGTGGAATTAATTTAGAACGCCTCCCTTCGATAGTAAAATCAGGTGTTAGCGGAATAGCGATTATTTCAGCGATTACTCAGGCACCTGATCCACTTCAAATAACTCAAGAGATGATGAAAATGATCGATGAATATCAAAGTAATAAAACGCTTTAATTATTTAATCCCCAACGATAATTTTATAATTTTCATTTATCTTTACTAACTCAGATTTAAAATTCAATCCGTTTGCGACCTATCTTTCGGTCGAGTTTTTATATGAAGTTTTCTCTGCTAATATCACCTGTTTAAAATAAATACAAATTAGGCTGTTCCATGAGCACTCATAAACGGATGAATCCTGCATTTAAGTATGTGGCAGAAATCAATCAAATCTGCAAAGGGTTATTCCGTAGACTTGGGCTTAATGCCTTTTCATTTTCTCAAGTGTATTCCGATGGTTCTCGATCAGAATTATGGACAGATGCTGAAGCCTTAGATCACTCATTCTTTACTAAACAATATATTCAGAAAATATATACACCTCATCTTTTTGATGGGAAAAAATATGTTTTATATGATATAGCAGTTGAAAAATTTCCAGAAGAAACAAAAAACCGCCTTATTCATCAACTGAAAGATCAAAGAGAAATATTCAATCATGATAATTGCTTATTTGTAATTAACTATCAAGTATGTCATACAGAATACTTTGCTTTTTATACGGATAGATCTGAACACACTGCTATTAATAATTATCTTAACAATACTGAGGTCCTTGATAAATTCTGCAAATACTTCCGACAAAGAGCTAAGCCACTTATTATCGAGGCTGAAAAAAATAAATTGATCCAGCCATGGAGAAACAATCAAAATTCAATTGAGGCAATTCAAGAAGAAAAATCAACTGAAATACTATTAGGACAGAAAACAAATAATCCTAAAATTATTTTAACTCTTCGTGAAAAAGAAATTGGTGACCTTCTATGTGAAGGAATGACTGCCAAAGAAGCTTCCGATGTTTTATGCGTAACTCAAAAAACCATTGAAAAACATATTGAAAATATTAAAAACAAGACAGGCCTATCCCGACGAGCCATGTTACTCAATTTTTTAAGTAATTATGAAGAATAAACAATTAATCATAGCTTGCCTAAGCGGCACCATCATTGAATGGTTTGACTTCTCATTACTGGGCGTTTTATCCTCTGTATTGGCTACCTTATTCTTTCCAAACGATAGCCCATCCGTCTCGTTACTGAAAACTTTTTCCATATTTGCTTTAGGCTTTTTCATTCGTCCAATTGGAGCAATATTTTGGGGCCACTTAGGAGACAAAATTGGCCGAAAACGAGTCCTCGTTTCAACCATTATCTTAATGACAGCATCAACTGCGCTCATTGGGTTATTACCTACCTATATTGAGATAGGCATACTTTCACCACTGCTTCTAACCTTCTTACGTCTCACTCAGGGATTTTCAGCCAGTGGAGAACAGGCTGGCGTTTTGACCTATCTATATGAAACGGCACCTGAGGGGAAGAAGAAGTTATTATCCAGTATCAGCATGGTAGGGATATATACAGGTATGTGTTTGTCCACCTTGTTTGGCTTATTAATTCACCTCTTCTTGAACAAACAAGAACTGTTAAACTGGGGATGGAGAATACCTTTTATTTCGAGTATTGCACTGGGATATCTAGGCTATTCCCTCAGAATTAAAATGTTGGAGTCTGAATCTTTTAAAAATTACCTTTCTTCAAAGAAAATGATATCAGCATCTGAATGGCTCAACACTCTGATTAAAAGCAAAAGGAAAATATTGCGAGGAATCGGGGTTTTTCAACTTGCCATCATCATACCTTACATTACATTTGTTTATATGGCCTCCTACCTTATTAAGCTCAATATCTTTAGCAACACTTTCGTTTATTTAATCACCTTTATGAATCTCTTAATAACGGCAACTTCAGTGGCATTTTTTGCTAATATTGCTGAAAAAACCAAATTAAACTTACGATTAATAAGTATAGTAGGACTTTTAATGGGTGGGCTATTGATCTTTAGCTGGTTTTTTCAGAGAAACATTATCCTTTTTGGAGTGGCCCAAGCATATTTTGGTATTTTCACCGCTTTATTAGTAGGTCCATTTTGCAGTGAACTTGCTAACTGCTTCCCAACTAATATTAGATGTACTTCAGTCGCTGTTTGTCTTAATTTCACAGCTGCCATTTTTGGCGGGCTAACACCCCTTATTATGTCATCCTTACAGTTGACTAACAGACCAATGACCTATTCAATTATGTTTATTAGCCTATCATGTTACATAGCTCTACTATGCAAAAAATCCACTAAAGAGGAAATTGTTGATGACCGAATATTACAATGAATTTGGGTTAGAAGTGACTAAAAATGCCTACGGCTATATGCACAAAAACTCTCCTATCAATGATGCATTCCTGGAATTCGCTAAAACAATACCTGCAAAACCCATGCTGGATATTGGGTGCGCCTATGGCGTTTCAACTATCCCCTGCCTGGCTTATGGTGCCAAAGTTATCGCCTGCGATATAGAAGAACATCATTTGATTGAGCTTAAGAATCGGACACCAAAAGAACATTGGGATAATCTAACTGTGCAATGCGCCCATTTCCCTAATGACATTGATTTTGATGAAGAAGCATTATCAGCAGTCCTGCTATCTCATATTTTATCCTTCTTAACCAAAGAAGAAGTGATTATAGGCTTTAAAAATCTCAGTAAATGGTTATGCAAAGGCGGAAAGGTATTTGTAATTAATTACACACCCTATC
>CAIQCE010000300.1 GCA_903870185.1 uncultured Gammaproteobacteria bacterium | reverse complement strand
TATTCAAAATAACTCCTCATTTTTCCCGCTTCCTTTGGATATTTTCATTTGTCACATTATGGCTATTGAGTTCTGCCTTGGTTAGTAATTTATTGATAAAGAGTTTGGAAAATAAATACCCAGCTTTAGATTACAATCAATTGAAACAAGACAGGCATGCTGTGATTGTGGTCCTAGGGGGAGGATCTGATACGAATGCTCGAGAATATTCCCCTCATCACACCATTAATGATGATACTTTGGTTCGTTTGCGTTATGCAGTATTATTGCACAATAAAACAAAGGCCCCTCTCTTAACTTCTGGAGGTGATATTGACCATCCGATTTATGGATATGATATGAAGGAGGTTGCTGAAAGAGAATTTCATGTTCCTGTTCGCTGGGTGGAGGCTAGAGGTGAGAATACGGCACAGGAAGCTGTTGATACGCAAGAAATTTTAAAGCCCTTGGGAATTAAAAGAATTTATCTGGTGACAGATGCATGGCATATGCCAAGAGCGGTTTATGCTTATCGAAAAGTTAACTTCGAAGTGATTCCAGCCCCTACACATTTTTTAGGAGGGGAGGCCGATTTTTCATTGTTTGCTTTAATACCGACTGCTGAGGCCATTGATGTGAGCGCAACAGCTATACATGAGTATATAGGCCTGATTTGGTACCACCTTTTTCACAGCACTTTTTGAAATGGCATTTTTTTAGTGGTATCGTAAGAATCTTAAGCAGACCCTAGAACTTCTTGAACTTTTCCCCTAATGATCTCTAGTCCTTTGCTATTATTATTTTCTTGATTAAGAAAAATACCATTTTTCAGGGTTTCTTCTATGGCTTTTTTTAAAGAAGCGCTGTCATTAGTGTTTCTAACTTTGCCAAGTTTCTCGAGTTTTTCGGCAAAAGCAACTTGGTGGTCATTGATCATCTCATTATGAATTGCTCGACGAGCCATGACAATGGGGAGTTTGTTAACTCGAATGGTATTCAAGACGCTCCCTGCTCCTGCATGAAAAATAAGTAGTTCGGCATTTTTAACACAGCTGATAAAATCATCCATCGCGATAAAATCGACCACACTACATCCATCGTATTTAAATTGAGTGCTGCCATGTTGTATTAATACAGGTTTGGGTAACAAATCAATATTATCTATTACGGCGTTTAGTAATCGTGAGAATCCTTGTGTAGGATTTCCGACTGAAACAAAAGTTTTATAATAATGGTTCAATGCATTCTCCTTTTGGGAAATAGGATTTCAGTTCAGGCCATTGATAATAGAAATAATCCGTAAGGTAATACATCAGGTGTCCTGTTAAAGTAGGTTTTTCAACACTTGCAAATGATTCCACATACAATATTTTGGCTCTAAATAAATATTTTCCGACAATAGCGATTGGAACAATCAAGCCGGCACCTGTGCTGATGACCAAGCTGGGGCGTTCTTTCCAGAAAATTTGAAAAGCTTCCCAAAAGTTTATTAAAACTTTCCAATTTCGTTCTGCATGGGTAATAAAATAAGTTTTATTTTTCATGTCATCAGGGAGAATGGCTTTATCATTCAGCACATAAAAATGTGGATATTCTTTATAAGCTGGAGCCAGTAGCCTGACTTCAGTTAAATGTCCCCCGCAGGAGGTAACTACGCATATTTTTTTCTTCATTTATCCTCTCAACTCTTTTAATAGATCCAAAGTAGCTTTTGCTGCTGCAGGCCAAGTATATTTCTTTGATTGCTCTAGACATAGATTTGAATATTTCTCATATAATTTAGAATCTCCAATCAAGGCTTCTATATTTTCAAATAAGTTCCTAGCATCACTGGCTTTAAAAAAAAATCCCGCATTGGACATCAGTTCTAAGTTGCTAGGTGTGTCGGAAGCGATAACGGGTAATCCAAGGCTCATGGCTTCGATTAATGTGAAGCCAAAGGATTCGCATAAAGAAGGGAATGCAAATAAATGCAATGACTCATAGAGTGATTGCAGCGATTTTGGATCCGAGACTTCTCCGTGGTTTTCAATTAAGTCATCAATGCCCTGTTGTTGGGCTTGATTTAAAATAGAAAGGGCCGAAGGGTAATTAGGGTTTAATGTGAGTATCAGTTTGACAGGAATCCCTTTTTCCTTGAGTAAGCTAAGAGCTGAAAAAATAGCCTGGAAATCTTTCTGAACGCCGAATTTAGTGATATAGCCAATACGCCAAACTGTGGGGCCTGGATGTGTCCTGAGATGCCCTAGAGAAGGGTTAATCAATCCGGGTCCGTGCGCTATGGTGATTATATTATTAGGATTTATTTTGGTTTGTTCGATGATTGATTTTGCTAAAAAGGTTGTTTGAACGGTTACTTTCGATGCATTCTGAATAGAATTAATGACTTCTCTTCGCTTTTGTTTCCATCGGAATTTTGTTGATAAGCTTCTATGATGATTTAAATACAAACGCTGAAATACATCGGAGAATAATCCTGCATTATGAATAAGTAGCAGAGATTTACAGGGCAATTTTTTACTCGGTAAGAAATTAGTTTGTGAGAAGCAAACATCTGCTTTAACTTTCTCAAGTAGCTTTGGGAGTGTAAATTGATACCAAAAAAATAGATGTAAAGGAGATCGATTAGCCCAGGGGTAAGTGAGGAGGGTTACAGATTCTAAATCAGTCAATTCATTTGCGACGGACGGTTTTACTACTAGATGCCATTTAATAGAAGGATCTAGTTTAATCATCTCAATCAGCATCTTTCTCAGTATAACGAGAGCGCCTCCTTCAGAGATCGAAATGGCATTGAGCAGTATATTCAATTTAAATTCCGTTTATTTTTACTTCGCAAAACCAAAGGTAAACAGCCCTAATATTCGAGCGGCATCCTCATTTAACATAATACACACGAGGATAGGTAAAATGCAAATAAGGTGAGGTGGCTCCGAAATCTCAGGAGATCCTATTGTTCACTATTAGGAAATGGAGAGGGCTTTGGGATTCTACTTTTGACCTGATCTTCTTCATTTATTCTAGAAGACGTGGGTTGAGGGGCAGAAGGAATCAATTTATTGGGAAGTGTGCTTTGAGTATAAGGAATGAAACCTAAGCCCTGAGTGGGATCTACAGTTGATTGGTAGCTTTTACTAGTAGGTCGCGCATTGGCTGCTCGAGTTACTAAAGGCTGTTGTATCTTTTCAATAGTACTTTTGAGTTTTTGGAGCAATGGAGCGGGAATTCCGCTGGGGTTGGCAACAGTGGCTTTTTGAATAGCATTTAAGTCTTTTTGAATTTCAACTAAGCTCTGCTGAGTATTAGATGCCCACGCTTGGTTGGATTTTATGCGATGCATCACAGGGGCAGGCCTTTGAGTATCTTGTGTTAATCCAGAGTTGTTTGCCATGAGCATAGCCTCGTGTTAAGTTTTAATTTTATTATTATAGTCTAATTTTTGTGAATTCCCTATGTCTCTATTTATGATTAAGCGTCAATTGAATGCCAGTGCCGGCACCTATAAAGATGCCTCTGTATTGCAACGGGAGGTAGCGGATCGTTTATTAGAGCGCTTAGATTATATGCGTGTTAGCCCTGGTGTGATCTTAGAAGTCGGAGCTGCCACAGGATATGTCAGTCAGCGATTGCAGAAACGTTACCCTAAGGCTCACATTGTTCCTATGGATTTAGCTATGGAGCGCTTGGCTTTGCATCCAAAGTCTTGGTTTAAATCTGGACCTTCTCGACTTTGTGCAGATTCCGAGAGTTTGCCATTGAGGCAAGGATCAGTGGACTTAATTTTCTCCAATTTAAGTTTGGCGCAATTGAATGACCCTCATTTTTCAATTCAGGAATGGTTTAGAGTTTTAAAGCCAGGTGGGTTATTACTTTATAGCACTTTGGGTCCCGATACTTTGCAAGAACTTAGAAAGAGCTTTCAAGCAGTCGATAGTTATCCTCATACACATGAATTCATTGATATGCACCATTTAGGAGATTTGATGTTAAGTATAGGGTGGCGGGATCCTGTAATGGATATGGAGCTAGTTCAATTTAGCTATCGTGCACTCGAAACGTTGATTAAGGATTTGAAAGATTCAGGGGCAGCTAATTTAAACCCTGTGCGCTTAAGAGGGTTAATGACATCTAAGAAATGGAAGCAAATGGAGGCTGAATATGGTCAATTTCAACGGGAGAATGGGCAATTCCCGGCTACTTTTGAGGTGATATATGGGCATGCTTATAAAGGTGAAGAATCCGCTTTGCGAAAAATGAATGAGGATGGGGAGGTTGTGATTCCGGTTAGTGTGCTTAAGAGAGGCGTAGGTTAGTCCCAAGCGTTAGCGCGGGCTAACAAGAATATACAACAGGACTATTTAAAATGTAGGTTAGCGCCAAGCGAAGCGCGGCCTAACAAAACAACATATTATTTTGGTCTTGGTATTATAAAAGAACGGGATTGTTAGCCTGCGCTAACGCTTGGGACTAACCTACGTGATAGATAGCATGCAGAATATCAACCCCTCAACAGCGCCGCTTGATCGTCCAGTTCGCGAGGCCAATTAAATAATCAGTATTATTAAGCGGTTCAAGGGCGGCGACCGCTGCTTCATAGTGCTCCCGAAGCTTAAGCTTGCTGTTTTCAAGACCTAATAGTTTAGGGTAGGTGCTTTTCCCGAGCAATTGATCTGCTCCTTGGCTTTTGCCCAAGATCTGAGTTTCCCCCTCAACATCGAGAATATCATCTTGGATCTGGAAAGCTATTCCAAGATGTTGACCAAATGTTTGAAGTGATTTTAGAGACTGTAAATCAGCTGCTCCAGCAAGTGCACCCAATTCAATGCTGGCTGAAATCAATGCACCTGTTTTGAGTGAGTGAATAGCTTGGATTTCTGTTAGATTGAGCTGCGAATTTTCTCCTTCTAAGTCCAGCATTTGCCCTCCCACCATACCCTGTGGCCCAGAGGCTTTTGCAAGGCATTGAATCATCTGTAGTTGATGTTGTGGCGATATTGAGGATTGTGGTGAGCTTAGTATTTCAAATGCAAGGGCTTGAAGAGCATCTCCAGCCAAGATCGCAGTGGCCTCATCAAAGGCTTTGTGGCAAGTTGGCAATCCTCGGCGAAGATCATCATCATCCATTGCTGGCAAGTCATCATGGATTAAGGAGTAGCAATGAATTAGTTCTATTGCAATAGCAACCCAATCTAATGTAGCTGATTCAGCACCTAAAGAGAGGCCAGTTGCGTAAACCAAGAGGGGTCGCATTCGTTTTCCAGGATTTAAAAGGCAATAACATATTGCTTGATATAGTTTTTCTGAAGCGGGCTGAAATGAAAGTGTGGCTTGGAGAGCGAGGATTACGCGTTCTTGGTGTTCATTTATAAATTGCTCAAATGGAGTTTGATTCATCGTGATAGGGCTCTAAAGTCATTTTCTGGGTCAGTATCTCAACTTTTTGTTCTGCTTGATCAAGAATTGCTTGGCAATTTCTGATTAGTGCAACTCCATGCTCAAAATCTTTTAGAGACTGCTCAAGGGGTAATTTGCCCCCCTCCATTTTTTCAACAATTTCACTTAACTCAGCGAGTGTTTTTTCAAAATTGAGTTTTGATTCGATTTTAGGTTTATTGGTT
>CAIQCE010000299.1 GCA_903870185.1 uncultured Gammaproteobacteria bacterium | reverse complement strand
TCAGTGAATTTAATTGCATTGCCTAATATATTAATAATTATTCTTCGAACAGCAGTTGGGTCACTAATCAATTTTCTCGGTAAATTATTTGGGTAGTAAACCATCAAGCTGATTCCTTTTTGCAAAGCTTCATAGGCAACCGTAGATGCAACACCCTCTATTAATTCTAATAAATCGAATGGCTCTGAGGTAAATTCTACTTTACCTGATTCTAATTTAGAAAGCCCTAGAATATCTTTAACTAAACTTAAAATAGTATTGCTCGCTCTTTCAAGATCTGTTAATAGTTCTAAATGATTTGTCTCATACAATTCAGATTGCAATATTTCACCAATCCCCAAAATAGCAACGAGAGGAGTCTTGAGGTCATGACTCATTGAAGCAATAAAATTTGATTTAGCCTGGTTGGCTGCATCCGCATCTTCTTTTGCAAGTCGAAGTTGATCTTCCATTTCTTTTCGCTCAGTAATATCAATTGAAATACCCAATATTCCGGTAGTCATCCCCTTGTCGTCTTTCAAGGGTGCTTTACGAGATAGAAAACGGCGAACTTTTCCATCATTAAAGGTCACATCTTCTTCGAAATTTTCAGCAATCCCAGTTTCCATAACCCGCAAGTCATTAACACGAACTTTCTCATAAAGCTCTTCATCAGCTCCAAGCTTATCTATCAATAAGTAATGTAATGATTTACCAACGACTTCATGTGCATTCTCAAACCCAAAGCTCTTGGCTTGTTTGTCATTACAACCCAATAGAATCCCTTCTTTAGTTTCCCAGTACACGTGATCTGGCAAGTTAGCAATAATACTGTTTAGATAAAATTCTGCTAATTTTTCTTGAGATTCAGCTTTTAGTTTGGCCTGCCTCAGTTCTTCTTCTATTTTTTTTTGCTGTGTAATATCGGTTGAAATACCCAATAGGCCAATGATAGTTCCCTTATTATCTTTTAATGGCACTTTCTTTGATAACATAATTCGATGTGAACCATCTGCCCAAATCATCTCTTCTTCGATCGTGATTTCTTCACCTGTATTCATGACTTTTTGATCAGTAGCTAAGATAACCGCTAAAATTTCGGGTTTCCAATGAAGTTTTACACCAATTTCAAATGTAGTATGTCCGATCAATTCTTGAGAAACTTTAAATCCAAGACTTTGTGCTAAGGAGTCATTACAGCCCACATACGCTCCTTTTTTATCTTTCCAATAAATATGTTCTGGCAGATTTGCCATTACGTTGTTAACAGAAAGGACCTGAGAATGATCATTGAGGAGGTTGGGGAAAGTAGACTGCAAGGCTCTTGAATTTGTATCAGCCGTTCTTGCAATCAAAGTAGGGCTTGCCAGCAATAAATAGCCATTGGGCTTGGAAGAATACCCAATAAGCCTGATAATATTCCATGATAGATAATGTGAGGATCCGTTCGCTAACAGTTGTTCAGCCGCATAGGGGTTCCCATCGAGAATATTTTGAGTATCAAGCGGAAGAGGGCAGTTAAATTTATGTTTTTGGCATAATTTAACATAATTTTTTCCAATAATGTCTTTTGGGTCCCATCTGTAAAAAGTTTGAGCTGTACTGTTAAATTCGATGATATTGTAATCAAGATCTAATCCGATTGAGATATCGGAAGTAAACTGAATTAAAACTCGTATATTTTCATCCTGAAAATTCATGGTTGTAATTTAACCTCCCTATCTTGAGGCATTATACCGCATTTTAAATAAGATATAATGCTGAATTGCTGGGAGAGAAATAAGTAATTAGCAGGTTTTGGCATGTACTCGATCGGAGACAGAACCCAGTTTTAGAGTCTCGTGTACAAAATTTCCTACAAAAGTCAAAAAATCTGGATTATAAGGAGGCGCCTTGTGTTCTCTACCATAAAGTCCTAATTTATACACGGTAGGCTCTCTAACTACAAGCGTAGCTCTTCCATCATGACTAGTAATTGCAGCAGTAGAGGAGTGGCGTGCAGGAGAAACTCTAATAGCTGCCGATGAAATGCCTAGTCCTCTGCCCCCTGCATGAACAGTCATCGATCTTTTCTGCTTCTCTTTTGCAGAGGAATAAGAGTCTGTATCGGCTGCACTTAATGCATCAGCATGAGACAAATGACCTGCACCCGCTGCTGTTTTGTGTTCGGGAGTAGTTGGAACTTCAACTATTGTAGTCTTAGATCTAATTCTGAACATTGGAAAATGTCCTACTTCATCTAGAGCAGCATATTGACAGTTGAAATGTGGGTTTGCTGTTAAATACTCAGGCCAAAATGTTGGACTAGACAAATCTTGCTTCCCATCAACCATGAGTACGGGCACTGATTCAGGTAATGAGATCTCGCCAGCAGATGCCCATAAAGCTCCAAAAACATGAGTTATGAAGTGAACACTAAGCCTTGCATCTCCCCATAGCATTTCATCATCTGGCATCTGAGCCGGAGAGAGTAATCTTCTTTTCCCCATCCAATAACCTACTACCGCTTTTCTTTCAGGCACTGCTGCTTCAACCAAATCTTGAACATACTTTTGATATGATGGGTCCATTGTTTGACCTACACGGCGGCCGGTAGGTGAGGCAGCTCTCTGAAAAAAAGCAACTCTCTTTTCTCTAGCAGCAAATGGATTTGATTCTTTTAAATCATCTCCATGTGGTAATGCAGGGGTGGCTATTAGGATCAAGCCTTTGCAGTTCTTGTTATTATTTTTTTCATGATGCCTAGCCAACTGTATAGAGAGCCAGCCTGGAAGTGAGGCTCCCGCAATGTAGAAAGGTGAATCTACAGGAATTAAAGTGGGATCTTGACTTAATAATATTAAATCACCCACTAAGTCGTCTATGGTGGGGCTGAATCCTTCAGGTTCTTCAGCTTTCCAATATGGTAAGCCGGGAACAACCACTCGCATTCTTAAAGTGTCTGCCAAAGAAAGCAAAACATCATCAAAAACAATAGCACCTGTAAAAAACAGAGTAGGGTCTGTCTCTGATCCAGCAACTCTGCAATTAATAATAGTTTCATGTAACTTGACATCGACTAATCTAATGCTTGGAATAGGCATACTCAGGTTCCTCTCAGTCTTTAGTTAACTCAACATAAAGCATTTGTCATGCATAAAGGGCGCCATTATCTCACGGCCAACTTGGGTTGTCTAAGTTTTTGACATACAAAACCCACGTTTCATGCGAGTAAACAGCTATATTTATTGTGCAACTATAACCATTTTACAAATTTCTCGCAATATCTCGTAAAACTACGGGCTTTTTTAATAATTAGTAGGCATGCTTGCTAGTGAGATTTACTAGAGATATAATCCGCGCACCTTAGCCCTAAAGGTACGCTTAATATTCTGATTTTAGCTTGAATGCTCATTCATAAAGTTAACAATGAGTAGGTTAAACATAATTTTTATCGCGGCCTTTATAACCCATTCATAAAAAAAGCAATTAGCTTTATCTAATGCGCTAAACGGATGATCTTATGAATTTCAAAAAACCATCTCTAGGTTGTTATTTAATTGGTAATGAAAGTTTAATAATTCAATGTGCTGAATTGATTCTGAAAAAAGGCTGGAAGATACACCATCTTGTGACTCAAGATCCCATGGTAGAGGAATGGTCCGTTAAAAATACCATCTCTCATGGAAAATCGATTGATGATTTTAGACAAGTAGACAGTGAATGTGATTACCTATTCAGCATAGTTAATGCAGAGATACTGCCTGAGTGGTTATTAAAATCACCTAAAAAACTAGCGATCAACTACCATGATGCATTATTGCCACGATATGCTGGTGTCAATGCTACCACATGGGCTCTTTTGAACAATGAAGAACAGCATGGAATAACATGGCATGTAATGGAGTGCGGAATTGATACGGGTGATATTTTAAAACAAAGACAATTTGAAATTTCTGATGAAGAAACATCTTTAACATTAAATTTAAAATGCTATGAACAAGCTATCCAGTCTTTTTCTGAATTACTAGAAGAACTAGAATCTGAAAATTACCAGCTATCCCCTCAAGACCTACATTTGCGAACTTATTACCCTCAACGGCAGAAGCCAGTTGGAAACGGTTTGATTTGCTGGGACAAAAGTGCATCGCATATAGACCTTTTATGTCGAGCACTGAATTATGGTGACTACCCAAATCGCCTTTGCTCAGCAAAAATTCAAATTGACACACAAATCTTTACGGTTCAAAAGTATGAATATTTAAATGTAAAGTCACATTTATCTCCCGGCACTATCATAGAAATATTTGATAATTGCATTCAATTATGCTCAAAGACAACTGACATCTTGTTGTTTGTTTTAGTAGACCAATTTGGATCCGTTTATAATGCCAATGATTTAGTCAGCCGTTTTGGGCTAGAGGTGGGATCACAACTTGTTCTTCATTCAAAGTCTAAATTAGAAAAACTCAGAAAAATTGCTGAGACCCTCCATCCTAACGAAAACTTTTGGGTGAAAGAATTTGAGCAGTATAGTCCAGTTTTATTAAGTTTCATTCCTTCATATTTAAGCAATGTGGCACATGGCGCTGAACGAAGCTATGATAAAATCAACCTATTAACAGATCAAGAAATTATCAAGCTTGGTCATGGAAATACACACATTGAATTAATGTCACTTATAGTGACTTATCTATACTTGATAGGGGCTGATAATTCATTAAGCGTGATGTACAGTTATGAAAAGGTTAAAACAATATCTGATGAGTCTATACTGCCATTTTTATCGACTGAACTTCCATTTAATATAATATTGAATCCAAGCTTGAATTTTAAAGACGTATGCATCTTGGTTGAAAATACCTGCGATCGCTTGGTAGCCAATAAAACCTATTTTAACGATTGCAGGGCAAGGTACCCTCATTTAAGAACCTTTGATTTTATTCCTCATGTTTCAATTGAACTATGTGACTCATTAGAATTGTATACACCAGTAGCTAACGCGATGTTAAGTTTTGTCATCGAATCTAAAACGAATCGATGTGTGCTTTATGTGATGAAAGCAATTAGAATGGCCTCAGAAATCAATTATGTCATTGAAAATATTAACTCACACTTAATCGCAATTTATAATTCAATTGTAAAAAGTAATGATGTCAATATTGGAAGTGTCTCTATACTTTCTCAACAGGAACATGAACAAACAATTGTAAAATGCAATAATAATGACAATAGCTATCCAGAGGATTTAACTGTAATTCAGCTATTCCAGAATCAAATAAAAACATCCCCACAAAAGATAGCATTGCACACTCCGGATGCAGTTTATACTTATTCAGAAGTTAATAAACTCTCTAATCAGCTAACCCATTTACTATTAACTCAGGGGATGCAATTAGGATCTCGTGTAGCAATATATGCAAACAGAAGCTTAGAGATGATTTGCTCTGTGTTAGCAGTTTTGAAGGCAGGTGGAACCTACATACCTGTTGATCCTACTTATCCAAAATCTAGAATTGAATATATAATGAAAGATTCAAATCCGAATTTTCTTTTGACACATTCACAGTATCTAGATCAAGCTAATAAGCAAATATTGAACGCATGCATCACCCCAAAGGTGATTAATGTTGATATTGATGCCTTGATTTTTTCTGGATTAGGTGAAAGAAATGTTGACTGCGTAGTGCCTTCATCAGCTATGGCCTATATCATTTACACATCAGGATCGACTGGGATGCCAAAAGGAGTCTTGGTTAATCATAGCAATATAGTAAATTTTCTTTTGGGCTACATCAAAGAAATTGGATTTAATTCTGAAGACCAAATCCTAGGATTTTCCTCATTCAGCTTTGATGTATTTATCAGCGAATTTTTTGGAGCTTTATCCGTTGGTGCCACCTATCATTTAGTCAATAAAGAGGACATTTTACCACCTAAACCATTATCCGACACTTTAATATCAAGGAAAATCACCAAAGCACTGCTACCTCCCTCTGTTATCGAACTGCTTCCATTTTCGGACTATCCAGATCTAGATACGATCATCACAGGTGGAGAGCCTTGCACCCTTGAACTTGTTCATTTATGGGGGAATAAATACCGATATATAAATGTTTATGGCGTGACTGAAACTACTGTAATTACTTCTACAAAAATTTTAGATGGAAAGACTAATCGAATAACAGCAGGTCTACCTATTGACAATACTAAATTGTATATAGTCAACTCGAATCTACAGCCGCTTCCTATAGGAGTCGTAGGTGAACTGTATATTGGAGGTGCTTGTATATCTTCCGGCTATTTAAATAAACCAGAATTAACAAATGAAAAATTTGTTGATAGTCCATTTATTACGGGACAAAAAATATACAGGACAGGTGATTTATGCCGAAGACTCAGTAATATTGAAATTGAATATGTTGGTAGAACTGATAATCAAATAAAACTGCATGGATTTAGAATTGAGTTAAGTGAAATTGAAGAAGCTCTTCAAAGACACAATTCTGTTAAACAAGCATTGGTTATATCAAAAACTGACTACGACAATAGCAAGTATTTAGTTGCCTATTTACGTTTAGTCGACTTAAAAACCAGTGAAATTGGAAAGATAAGAGATTTTATTAGTAATATTTTACCCCATTATATGATTCCCTCAGCTTTTGTCACCATTGAAAAATTTCCCCTCAATAATAATGGAAAAATTGATTTAGAAAAACTTCCAGAACCTAATCATGTGAATTACTACACTCATAGCCGATATGTCAGGCCCTCAACTGATGAAGAAAAGATATTAGTTGATCTATGGGAAAATGCTTTGCAAATTGATGGAAAACACATCGGTATAAACGATAATTTTTTTGAATTAGGTGGGCATTCATTGCTAGCTTCTGCAATCACCTTGGAGATTTCAGATTACTTTTTAACTAATATCACTATTTCTAATTTTTTTAGCAACCCAACTATAGCCCAACAAGTACGATTAATTCACAACACTAGGAATAGAAATAAGAGCGTACAGCTACCAGTTATCACCCCTATAAACAGACCTGAGACTATCCCGCTATCACTTTCACAGCGGAAACTATGGCTATTTCAAAAGCTGAACCCTAACAATGCCTCATATAATATTCCAAATTTATTTAAATTAACTGGTGAACTTGATGTCAAGGCGCTTCAAAATGCATTTAGCCATTTAATTGAACGTCATGAAATTCTTCGAACTAATTTCAAAGAGATTAATGGTAAATTAATTCAAATAATTATTCCTGTCGAAAAATTACAATTTAGATTGGAATATGCAGATGTGTCGGATTACATGCATAATGCAGTTATTGATCTAATATATCGTGAAACACACATGCCTTTTAAGTTGGAAAAGGGCTCATTAATTAAATCAAAATTATATAAACTAGAAAACAGCCAATATTACTTATTTATATGCATCCATCATATCATTTTTGATGGTTGGTCCTATGAATGTTTCTATAATGAACTTTCAGAACTTTATTATGCATACCATTATAAAAAACCCATTCATCTGAAGCCACTGGAATTGCAATATGCTGACTTTTCATACTGGCAACGAAACATCCTAAAAGACAATTACCTAAAGAAGCAAGAAGCCTACTGGAAAGAGAAATTAAAAAATTTACCTACTAGTGAGATACCCGTTGATTTCACAAGGCCTGCTATACAAACTAACAATGGAAGTCAATATCATTTTACTATACAAAAAAATCTAATGAATGAACTTAGTAATTTAGCAAAGAAGACTTCATCCTCTTTATTTACTGTATTACTGAGCGCATTTAATGTTTTAATTAATCGATATAATAATGAAACAGATATTGTAGTTGCAACGCCATCAGCAAATAGACAATATGATCAAGTAAAAAGCATGATAGGTTTTTTTGTTAATAACTTAGTATTACGTAGTGATTTATCAGGATCGCCAAGTTTCTTGCAGCTTATAGAACGAAATAAGCAAATGCTTCTTGAGGCCTACTCACACCAGAACGTCCCTTTTGAAAGGCTAGTTGAAATCCAGAATCCAGTTTTTGACTCTAGCAGACAGCCATTATATCAACTTGGATTTGTTTTAAATCAATTTTCATATGACAAATTTAGTTTAGAAAAAATAGAAATAGAAGAGCAGAAATTAAGAATTGATACAACAAAATGCGACTTATCACTTATGATAAATGAAACTGATCCTGGATTAGACTGCACAATTGAATATAACACGGATTTATTTGAATTATTTACAATCAAAAATATGGCATACCAT
>CAIQCE010000298.1 GCA_903870185.1 uncultured Gammaproteobacteria bacterium | reverse complement strand
TTGTTTTCACGAGAAATCCTAGTCTCATGGTTTAAGTATCCAATTTCAACTTCAAATCCTGCTGCCAGAATGCAGTTCTTTAAGGTTTCAAGATGAGTGAGATAAAAAGGATTGCGTGTATGATTTTCAGGAATAATCAAAATTCGTTGAGTCTGTGGGTAAAATTCTTGAATATAAGCTCGAACCGCACGATTAGCGATCGGCAATGAATCTGTGTGAAGATTATTAAAACCTGCAGGAAATAAATTTGTATCAACTGGGGCTATTTTGAAGCCGGCGTTTCTTAGATCCACAGAGCCGTAGAATAATGGAGGCTTGGCTTTCCATTCTTGTTTAAACCAGGTTTCGATTTTAGTCCGATTCTCGCTTAAGATAGCCGATAAATTTAAGGGCGGGCTATAAAAAGCATAAGCATCGCTAGGTTGCTGAATCATTAAAGAATCCTAAGTTTCAATAAAATACGATATAATAACCCAATCATAACGGGTGTGCACGTCAGTCAATAGTGGTATTGATCGAAAGCCTTATAAGAAAGATTGAGATATAGGATGAGTTTGACCGCAAGTATATTAGGGGCCATATTTGGCTTGTTATTCGGGGGATTCCCGGGTCTGCTACTCGGTTTCTTTCTGGGATATACAATTGACAGTAGAATGGTTGGTCGGTGGCGCAGTAGATTTGTCAACGCCTCAGGACGTGACCAGGTCAGGTCAATATTTTTCGATAGCACTTTTAAGGTCATGGGGTATTTGTCCAAATCAGATGGTCGGGTCACTGAGCGGGAGATTAAGGCGGCAGAGAGTGTGATGCATCAAATGGGTTTGGATGCAGAAATGCGTCGTCGAGCTATTGAATCTTTTAATTTAGGTAAACAAAGCGACTTTAATCTCAGAGCAACTTTAAAGGAATTGCGAAGCCAATGTTGGCATAATCCCAGTTTGCTCAAGGCATTTTTAGAAATTCAAATGCAGCTTGCCTCTGCTGATGGGCGGCCAAGCCCTAGAAAGAATCGTGCCTTGCAAGAAATTTATGAAGGCCTTGGAATTTTTGGTTTTAATTTCGGTTCTTTTGAGGAGCGTTTTAGAACGGAACAAAATTATCAGCGCTATCAAGGTTACCAAAGCCAAGGAAATTCCAATCAATATAATCCGCAGCAGCAATTGCGGGAAGCTTATGAAATTTTAGGTGTTCCACAAAGTGCTGCACAAGCAGAGGTTAAAAAAGCTTATCGAAAATTAATGAGTCAAAATCATCCTGATCGTTTGATAGCCAAAGGTGTGCCTGAGCAAATGATAAAAATGGCAACGGCAAAGACTCAAAAAATTAAACAAGCGTATGAAGATATCTGTAAAGCAAAAGGTTGGCCATAAGGAGAAATGAATGAATTCAATAATATCTGCCTCAATACTATCAGCTGATTTTGGTTATTTAGCGGATGAAACTCAAGATGCCATTGACGCAGGCTCAGATATGATCCACTTTGATGTGATGGACCACCACTTTGTCCCCAATTTAAGTTTTGGATCAGTGGTCTGTGAAGCACTCCGCCGAGCCAATATTACAGCTCCTATCGATGTGCATCTGATGGTCGATAATCCAGATCCCTATATCGACGTTTTTGCAAAAGCAGGTGCAAACTTGATTACCTTTCATGCAGAAACAGCCCCTAATCTTCAAAATACTTTAGATAAAATTCGTTTGGCGGGAATGAAAGCAGGGCTTGCAATCAATCCAGATGAATCACTTCCGATGAATTTAGAGCTCATTCGAGATCTAGACATGATTTTAATTATGTCAGTTTATCCTGGATTTGGAGGCCAAGCTTTTATAGAGGCTTCCATCGATAAAATTAAAGCGACTCGAGCCTTGATTCAGGAAGCAGGTTCATCCACATTATTGGGTGTGGATGGTGGTATTAAAGTGAATAATATTAAAAATGTTGCTGAAGCAGGAGCCAATTTTTTTGTAGTAGGGTCAGGGTTATTTGGAACTCCCGATTACACTAGGACGATCCAATCACTTCGAGATGAAATTCATTCTTCTAATATGTGGTAATGGGTCGCCATGTTATTGATGATCGATAATTATGATTCATTTACCTATAATTTGGTTCAGTATTTTTTAGAGCTAGGAGTTGAGGTTCAAGTTTATCGAAATGATCAAATTACTTTGGCTCAAATTGAAGTTTTAAAGCCTGCTCAAATTGTCATTTCACCGGGTCCTGGCTCTCCAAAAGACTCAGGTATTTCGATTGAAATATTGAAAAAATTAGTAGGACAATTACCTATCTTAGGAGTCTGTTTAGGCCATCAGGCGATTGCTGAAGTATTGGGTGCCAAGGTCATTAGAGCAGGAAGAATTATGCATGGGAAAGTTTCTCAAGTTCAACATAAGAACTCTGTATTATTTCAAAATTTACCTAGCTCATTTCAAGTGACTCGCTATCATTCTTTAATCGTAGATCCCGATTCATTGCCTCCAGAATTGGCGGTTACTGCTTGGACCAGCGACGCTGATTATCCTGAGAAAGAAATCATGGCGTTGGAGCATCGACACTGGCCTTTATACGGTGTACAGTTTCATCCAGAATCAATATTGACTGAGCACGGGCATCAATTGTTGAAAAATTTTTTATCAGGAAAAAATTCATGAATACACTCAAAACTTCAGGATTAAGGCACGTTGCATTATCCGTTGATGGGTTAGAAGCTTGCAGCGATTTTTATACTCGTTTATTAGGTATGAAAATTGAATGGCAGCCAGATCCTGATAATATTTATTTGACTTCAGGTAATGATAATTTAGCATTGCACCGCATTAAGCCGGGTGAAGCCATCAGCGGCTTTCAGCGCTTAGGTCACATCGGATTTATTTTAGATAGCATGGATGAAGTGGATCAGTGGCATGAATTTTTAAAATCGGAATCAGTGAAAATTTTAGCGGTTCCTAAAACTCATCGAGACGGTGCGCGCAGTTTTTATTGTGAAGATCCCGATGGGACTGTGGTGCAGATGATTTATCATCCGCCGTTGGCTTCAAATGTTGCAACTATTTTAAACGTAGGTTAGTGCCAAGCGTTAGCGCGGCCTAACAAATTAACATATTCTTTTTTAGAGAAGCAGATATCTTAAGGGGTCAGGACTTGCATCGACCCCTTAACTTCACAGCCGATAAGCCGTAAAAGTCATCACCTTAGACATCACTCTCATTAAAGTTTGAATACCACGAGGCAAAGAAACTGCTCCTTTGTCCAGAGCCATTTGTCGATGCTGTTCTTCATCTTGCTGCATCTCTTGGACGATAGCCCGACTTTTTTGATCTCGGGTGGGTAATTCAGACAGATGCTTTTGTAGATGTCTTCCTACTTGAGCCTCGGTCTCTTCTACAAACCCTAGGCTCCATCGGTCGCCTGCAGCGGCAGCGATCATGCCGATCATAAATGAGCTCCAGTACCAAAAGGGATTTAAATAGCTTCGGTGGCTTTGAAGTTCTTTGAGACGTTCATGGCACCAGGCCAGATGATCCGTTTCTTCGATGGCTGCTTGTTTTAAGGTTTCACGCACAGCCGGTGTGCGGGCCCATTGGAGTTGACCCCGATAAAGGGCTTGGGCACAAACCTCACCTGTATGATTAACCCTCATTAAGCCTGCGCTATGGTTTAGTTCTTCTGAATTTAGCGAAGTTTCAGACAAAGGGTCGGCAGGATTGGGGCGAGCTTTCGGGCTTTCAGCCGATAAAGTCTGGAGCCCTTCATCGAGCTGAATCAAGAATTTATCGATTAGTGAATATTGACGTGGTTTCATAAGCAAAGATTATACTCGATAGTTGATGCCAGGTACCACCTTCGTGATTTATAATAGCAAATTTTAGGGATTAAGGTGCCAGGCACCCATGGATAATTTATGAGTCAAAAAACAGTTAAACCCACCGTAGCCGTAATAGAACAGCAACCTTTACAAGTTTTCACTGAGAAAGCCTACCTCGACTATTCGATGTATGTAATTTTGGATCGGGCCTTGCCTCATATCGGTGATGGTTTAAAACCTGTTCAACGTCGAATCATCTATGCCATGTCTGAGCTCGGTTTAAAATCAACAGCCAAATATAAAAAATCAGCTCGTACGATTGGTGATGTCTTAGGTAAGTTTCATCCTCATGGAGATAGTGCCTGTTACGAAGCGATGGTGTTGATGGCGCAATCCTTTGCTTATCGATACACCTTCGTAGATGGACAAGGAAACTGGGGGAGTGCAGATGACCCTAAATCATTTGCCGCAATGCGTTATACAGAATCACGATTGGCACCTTATGCTCAGGTGCTATTGGCAGAGTTACAGCAAGGAACTGTAGATTGGAACCCCAATTTTGATGGCACTTTAAAAGAACCTGCTTTATTGCCTGCACGTCTCCCGAATATTATTTTGAATGGCGCTTCAGGTATTGCAGTGGGAATGGCGACTGATATTCCTCCTCATAATCTTAAAGAAGTTACCCAGGCTTGCATTTATTTATTGGAGCATCCTAAAGCCGATTTAAATGCGATTACTGAGTTTATTAAGGGCCCTGATTATCCAACCGAAGCTGAGATTATTAGCTCACCCGAAGATATTATGGAGATGTATCGATCAGGGAATGGCAGTATTCGTATGAGAGCTGTTTACCATATCGAAAATGGAGATGTGGTAATCACCGCCCTGCCTCACCAGGTTTCAGGTGCCAAAATCTTAGAGCAAATTGCGCAACAAATGATAGCTAAAAAGCTGCCTTCAGTGAGCGATCTTCGTGATGAATCGGATCATGAAAATCCTACGCGTCTGGTTGTTACGCCTAAGTCTAATCGAATTGAAATCGAGCCACTGATGGCGCATTTATTTGCGACTACTGATTTAGAACGTACCTACAGAGTCAATCTTAATATAATTGGTTTGAATGGTCGGCCACAAGTTAAAAATTTACTGACCATTTTAACTGAATGGCTGATGTTCAGAACTAGCACGGTTGAAAAACGTCTTCGTTATCGTTTAGAAGCTGTTCAAGACCGGTTGCATATTTTAGAAGGATTATTGATCGCTTATCTTAATTTAGATGAAGTGATTCATATTATTCGAACTGAAGATAAACCTAAGATTGCGTTAATTCAGAAATTTAAATTAACAGAAACTCAAGCTGAATCTATTTTAGAAATAAAATTACGTCAATTGGCTAAACTAGAAGAAGTAAAAATTCGAGAAGAACAAGATGCGCTAGCTCAGGAACAAAAAGAGCTTGAATTATTGTTAAGCTCGGAAAAACATTTGAAGAAACTTATTAAAAATGAATTGCTGCAAGACATGATGGATTATGGTGATGCACGTCGATCTCCTATCGTGAAGAGAGCAGAAGCACAGGCTATGCGTGAAGAAGAATTGGTAGTCTCTGAGCCTGTCACTATTGTTCTATCGAAGCAAGGATGGGTCCGAGCAGGAAAGGGGAATGAAGTAGACGGCTCGACTTTAAGTTATAAAGCGGGCGATGAATTTTTGGCACAAGTCAGCGGTAGAAGCATTGATCCAGTGGTGTTTTTAGATTCCACGGGTAGAAGTTATAGTGTCGCAGCTCATTTATTGCCTTCCGCTCGAGGACAAGGTGAGCCTCTCGCAAAATGGTTTAAGCCAGCACCTGGAGCAGAGTTTGTAGGTGTGATGATGGGTGCTGATCAAGATCTATATTTGCTTGCGTCAGATTTCGGCTATGGATTTTTGACTCAGCTCGAAAATTTATATTGCAAAAATAAAGCGGGAAAAGCGGTATTAAAATTATCAGTTGGCGCAAAGGTTTTGAGCCCTCGTCGAGTGCAAGATTCGGAGTCGCAATATCTGGTTACACTGACGAGTGCCGGTTATTTATTGTCATTCCCTGTGGGTTGTCTGCCTCAGTTGCCGCGAGGGAAAGGCAATAAGATCATTGGAATTCCAGGAGCTAAATTAAAATCACGTGAAGAAGTTTGCGTGGATCTTTGTTTGTTAAATGAGAATTCCAATGTAGTGCTTTACTCAGGCAAAAGAAATTTAAATTTAAGCCCGAAAGATTTGGTGAATTTTCAAGGAGAGCGAGGTCGAAGGGGTAGTTTATTACCTCGAGGATTTCGAACGGTCGATTCAATTGAAGCGATATAGTTAAGGACTAAAGGAGAAATCTGATGAGCTACATTAAACATACATTGCTAGAAAATGAAAAAATTATTTATATGACAGGTCCTCACTGGATTGTATTTTCTCGCGCGATTTCTACATTCTTTGTGTTTTTGTTATTTTTCATAATGGGTGATAGTATTCTGCCTAATAGTTATTTTTTTGGTTTTGATTTTGTAAAAATTATTAATATTGGATTATTTCTATTTTCCATTTTTCAAGCGATCGCTGGTTATGTTCGTTTTACTACTTCTGAATATGGAATCACCGATCAGCGAATTATCATGAAGGTGGGGTTCATTCGTCGCGATACTTTAGAATTAATGCTAAAGCGAATCGAAAGTATTCAAGTCGATCAAGGTATTTTGGGTCGTATTTTTGATTATGGGTCTGTTTCAATTCGAGGAACTGGCGGCAGCCATGATCCATTTTATAATGTGCCACGTCCTATGGAATTTAGAAAATTAGTTCAGGCGCAAATTGCTTTGAGTCAGAAGTAATGATCTAAAAATGATGTAAAATGTAGCATGCCTATGTCATAATTTACAGCATATCCATGCTATATATTCCAATATCCACTCTAATATATTCAAAAATAGACTGAAACTGTTAGTGGGCTTTTTTGTAAGCTTCTAAAACCCTAAGGCGCTTTTCATTTAATTCAATAATAGGTTTCGGGTAATTCATTAAGGTAGAGATATTTTTATGAGGCTCATGGATCGTTTTTGAATTACAATTCACTAGCTCAGGGCAGTAATGACGAATGAAAGTGCCTTCTGGATCAAACCGTTTGCTTTGATTGATAGGGTTGAAAATTCGAAAATATGGGGCTGCGTCTGTTCCTGTGGATGCACACCATTGCCAGCCACCATTGTTAGCTGCTAAATCTCCGTCAATAAGTTGGGAGATGAAATAGCTTTCACCTAATCGCCAATCAAAAAATAAATTTTTGACTAGAAACATTGCAGTGACCATCCTCAATCGATTGTGCATCCAGCCGGTTTGCTTTAATTGACGCATTGCAGCATCTATCAATGGGTAACCTGTCATCCCTTCTTTCCAAGCATTGAATTGGTTTTGATTAAAATCCCACTCAATTTTATCAGTGTGAATTTGATAAGCTTGGTTCATTGAGATGCGAGGTGTTGATATTAAAATAGTTTTATAAAATTCTCGCCAAATGAGCTCGCCCATCCAGGTTAAGGCTCCTTTATTTCCAGAGTCTAGTTGGTCATTATTTTCATGAAGCGCTGCTTGAAAACATTGTCGTGCTGAAATCATGCCTGTCGATAAATAGGGTGATAGGCGGCTGGTTCCGGGAATGGCTGGGAAATCACGTTGAGAATCATAATCCAATATGGCTTCATTTATAAATTTGTCAAGACGGCTAGAGGCCTCATTTTCTCCAGCAGGCCATAACTTGGAATCGATGCTGGAGTTAACGCTAGGGATTGCATTGGGAATTTCTGAGGATTCAATTTTCAGATTTTTTTGGGTTTTAGGAGGGGTTAGAATTTTAATGCCACCCATTTCCATATAAGTTCTAATCCAGGCTCTCTTAAAAGCAGTGAAGACTTTAAAGTAATCGCCTTGCTGTGTTCGGATGCTGCCAGGAGTTAAAATTAATTGATCATCAAAAGTATGGCACTCAATGTTATTGATTTGAAAATATTCACATAGTGAAGTATCTCGTTTTAACTCATCGAATTCATATTGTTTATTAAAATATAAGGCATGCGCTTCATGTTGAATTAAAAGTTTGTGAATTACAGCAGAAATAGAAGATGTTGATTTTTTTTCAATCAAAAGAAGAGGGATATTGAGCTGAGCTAAATCAGTGCTTAATTTTTTAAGGCCTCGTAAAATAAATTCGACTCTGCAGGCAGCTATTTGGTGTTGCTGCCACATTTGGGTGTCGAGTATGAAAACTCCTATTACACCATTTTGAGAGTGAGCACATGCGTGATATAAGGCCATATTGTCATGAATGCGTAAATCTTCTCGAAACCAAATAATGCTTCGCATAATATTTAATCTTAGGGTTTATGATCCAAGTTTTCTTAACGGGGCACCATCTCTCAATCGCATTTCAATACTCTCTAATGAAATTCCTCGAGTTTCGGGAAGATATCGATAGCAGATCCAGAGGCCTAAAGCACAAAGAATAATATGGAGACTTAAAGTGTAACTTGGTCCCATATATCTTAAAAGCCCGAGTGAATTTGAGGTGAAGACTAAAACACTGGTCCAACTAATAGCGGTAATAACTCCCATCAAGAAACCACGTGACTTTAAGGGGAAAATCTCAGCAATAATTAGCCAGAACAATCCACCTATTCCTACCGCATAGCTGCTAATAAATACCATTAAATCGATCATGAGTAGGGTTGTTGAAATTTTATGATCCATGCAGAGTGGCAATAATAG
This sequence comes from uncultured Gammaproteobacteria bacterium, assembly GCA_903870185.1. GTDB lineage: Bacteria > Pseudomonadota > Gammaproteobacteria > Coxiellales > Coxiellaceae > CAIQCE01. The sequence goes on along the minus strand of CAIQCE010000298.1, from coordinate 4,835 downwards.
GGTTAAGACTAATAATGAAATTAGCATGAAGGAAAGTCCAGTTAGCATTAATTTCCTTCTGCCTACTCTATCAATTAAAAAAGCGGTGATGATAGTGATTATTAAGCTAGCGGCTTCAATTTCTACAGTTGCAATGGGGATCGTTTCTTTGACTTTCATGCCAGCTGCTTCAAATATGCTAGGGCTGTAATACAGAATGGTTTCTATCCCTGTCATTTGCTGAAGTAATGCGAGAGCAGAACCTAGCAATAGAGTTGGCCAAAACCATTTTTTATTTAAAATGGAATTCTGTTTCTTATTTGGATTTTGGATGTAATATTCAATTTCACTCCATTCTTGATCAATCAATTGGGTGCCGCGAAGTTTGATTAATTCACTTCGCGCATCTTGCATCCACCCTTGTGCTGCCATCCAGCGAGGGCTTTCGGGTATGATTAAAATACTAAATCCCAATAAAATAGCAGGTGCGGTACTGATCCCGAGCATTGCTCTCCAAGTGCCCTCAGGTGACAATATTAAATTGACACCATAAGCTAGTGCGACTCCTGCAGTGACAGCAATGACATTGAGCAATATGAGTTTACCGCGATGAGCAGGCGGAGCAATTTCAGAGATATACAAAGGTCCGATAAAGGAGGTCATGCCAATTGCAAGACCAATAATTAAGCGGCCGATGATAAGCCAGTTTGTGTTGAAAGCGAGGGCTGTACAAATTGAACCAATAATAAATATATAAGCGACTAAAAGCAAAACACTGCGTCTTCCGTAGTAATCGGCTAGTTTTCCTCCTACTAAGCTACCAATGCAGGCACCGATTAACATGGCGTCGATGACCAATTGAGTTTCTTCTATACTGAGAGCAAATCTTTGCTTGATAATATAAATAGCTCCTGAAATAACGCCACTATCAAAGCCAAGTAATAAGCCTGTCAATGTGATGATGAGGACCACCAGCCATAAAAAGTATTGTTGACGGAATTCCTTAAGTATTAGCAAAATTCTTTACTCCCAAAAAATAATGATAAAGCCTGTAGAAGCAATTGTCACGAATCTGCAAGTGGAATGAGGGTTTTAGACGCTTTCCCTGGAAATTCACGAACTAATTTTGGGACTAGGTAGCCTGATAATTCTTCAGTCATGATTCGGATCAATTCTAAGGCTCTGGTTTCTGAAACATCAAAGTGAGCAGCTCCGTCGACAGGATCTAGTAGATGTAAATAATACGGTAATACTCCATTTTCAAATAATCGTTTACTGAGTTGAATTAAAGTTTCAGCATCATCATTAATGCCTTTGAGTAATACCGATTGATTGAGCAGTGTGATTTTAGCTGTTCTTAATCGATCAAAAGCATTTTCGACTTCTTCATCAATTTCGTTGGGGTGATTGCAATGCAGTACAACAACTGGATTGAGTCGACTATTACCCAGCCATTCTAGAAGTTCTTCATCGATTCTCGATGGGATCATAATTGGTAATCGCGTATGAATTCGGAGTCTTTTTAGATGAGGGATTTCTTGTAATTTTTTCGCCAACTTTGAAAGTTGTGCATCTTTAACCACTAACGGATCACCTCCACTGAAAATCACTTCTTCAATTTTAGGGTCTTGAGCAATATAGTCGAGTGCTTGATTCCAACCCTCAATGCCAGGTGTATTTTCTTCATAGGGGAAATTCCTCCTGAAGCAATAACGGCAGTGAATAGCGCAGGCACCCGTAACAGTCAGCAAGACCCGGCTTTGATATTTGTGAAGTAAACCAGGAACAGGATTGAAGCGTTTTTCTTCTAGTGGATCCAAGCTGTACAGAGGATCTTTTATCAATTCTTTTTGGGTGGGAAGTGCTTGTTTGAGCAAGGGATCTTCAATATCACCTGGGCGCATTCTTTTTAAAAATTCTGGGCTAATCCGTACGGGAAAATGAGATTGAGATAAAATTTTTTCACTGGATTCTGCATCAAGATTTAAGCGCGAGCATAAGTCCTTAACATCAGTAATAGACTGTGCTAGCGATTGTTGCCATGGCTTTAACGAAGATTTCATTTTGTGAATTAAAGTGTGTCAGTGATTAATGATTTTATTTGAGGATGATATTTAACAGGCTCAAATTCAATGATTTCATAATTGGCAATTTCGTGAATATAAAATGGATCTTGTTTGATGAAATTATCAAGTATAGTTTTGTCTTTGAGCGGAGAAATGAGGACTCCCCCTGTTCGAGGATTTCGGGGCCCCGAGGCGAGCAGATAGTTGTTTTGATACCCTTCATCGAGAAAGTTCCGGTGTTCGACTAGATATTGGTCGACGGTTTCTATGGGCTTTTTATAGCTTAATAGGATCACAAACATGGGTTTTCGCTCAAGTTGGTTTAAAAGGGGGGCATGATAGCAGGTTTTGGGTGCCAATTGTAGGTTAGTCCCAAGCGTTAGTGCAGGCTAACAATCCCGTTCTTTTGAAGCTTGGCCATAAGTTCTTGTTGGGCCGCGCTTCGCTTGGCGCCAACCTACATTTCAATTCCCAAAATTTTGGCATGATCAAAACTGATAAACCCGGCTTTCGGTAGCGACCCAGTGTAGGTGGATGTCCCAGGGATCTTCGGGGATATCAGCTAGTTTTTGAAATTCAAAGCCGAGGCCTATTAATAGGGGTTTTGGCTGTAGGTTATTCTTCAAAAAGGAAAAATTATAGTCATAATAGCCGCCCCCCATGCCTAGCCGGCTCCCCTTAAGGTCGAATCCCAGTAAGGGGACTAAAACGATATCCAGTTCTTCGGGGGTGATGGGGGTTTTACGGGAAATTGTGGGTTCTAAGATTCCAAATCGATTTGGCTGCAAAGGATCTCCTGGCTCATAGGGATAAAATTTTAGCTGGAGGCTATCAGAAGCAATAACCGGCAAATAATGCGGGCCTTTTAGAGTTTGCATCAAAGGTCTTGGGTCCATTTCATTCTGAAGCGGCCAGTAATAGGCTATTTTTTGATAGCTAGGAATGAGTTGAGCGAGCTGTTGGGCCAGGGCAAGAGCGGCTTCTTCACGGCATGAGGGCGTGAGTTGTTTGCGTTGTTCTCGCAAAGCATCACGAAGTTTTTGTTTGTCAGATTGGGAACTCAATTAGAACCTCCGTAATAACGCTGCAACACTGTTTGAACCCAAAAGGTTCAAGTGGGTATCTCGGTTGCTGCATTAGGCTTTCCTCTCAAGGAGGACTTAGCTCACCGCAACAAACGCTCGATTCCCTGTTTCAGTATTATCGGTTCAAAAACTTATGATTGCTGGCGATTACCACAGAGGTGACGCCATTATACTGCAGTGTGTTGTTCTTCCGCTAGTGCATTTTCAATACGGCTTTGTAAGTTTTGAATACGCTCAAACATAATGTCGATATGATTATTTTTTTGCTTTTGCAAAGCCAGTAATTCATGGCATACATTCAATGCTGCCACGACAGCCACTCGATCTGTGCTCATGACGGTACCTGACTGACGTACCTTACGCATTTGTTCGTCCACATGGCGTGCGGCTTCTTGTAAATCTTGGGCTTTATCAGTGGGGCATTTGATGCGATAACCACGGTCTAAGATCTTAACTTCAATGATATTTTCTGAATCTGTCATGAGCGTTCTTCTTTAAGTTGGGTGATGATTTTACGAATGTGGGTGACAGCTTTTTGGTTTTTAGACTCCAATTGTGCATGGGAGCCCAGGCTTTGTTTGAGTTTTTCCTTTAAGGCAATGTTTTCATACCGAAGAAATTGCAAAGAGTTAAGTAAGACCTCAACTTGTTTTTCCAGCTGAGTCAATTGCACCGTTTCCATTCCAATTCCTTATTATGAAACCTAAGTTAACTCAAGCACTAAGCTTTAGTTTGTAAGCTAATACTATAGCCTGATTTGATAAATCCTGTAAAGCGGTGGCGAAGTATTTCGCTCACGGGGGGCTAATGATAGTCCGGGGATAATCAACTCCATGTGGGAGTACACATATCCCCTCCGGATTTGATAAACTGCTGTGATAACATCGAACCACTATACAAAACCCAAGTGAAATAGAGGGAGCCTTATGTCAAACGATGAAATTCTATTGATAGCCGACCAGAGAGTCTTGTCCATTCCCGTGATAGATAATCATGAGCCATTGTTTAATTTAATCAATCAAACGGAGATTGTTTGTGGCCCATCTCCTGAGATTCCGAATAATACGGATTACACGCAAATGCGCGAAAGGGTTTATCAAAAGTTATTGGAGGCGCAAAAATTATTACCGGAAGGGTTGCGATTTTGTTTGTATGAATCATATAGAAGTTTAGATTTACAAAAAACTTTATTTGATAATCGTTATCAAAAAATACAAAAAAAATATCCTGACTGGCCTCATGAATCTTTATTTTTAGAAACCATTAAATTAGTTTCACCGGTTGTAAATTTAGATGGTTCACAGAATATACCGCCTCACGCGACTGGAGCAGCTGTCGATGTTTATTTGATTGATAGAAAAGGACATCCTATCGAAATGGGTATTCATCCAAAAGATTGGATGGAAGATACGGATGGTTTGATTTCTCAAACCGATTCTTCAGGAATTTCAAAAGAGGCCCAGGAGAATCGTGAGCTAATGTCGAAAGTTTTGAGCGCTGTCGGTTTTGAAAATTATCCAACGGAATATTGGCATTGGTCTTATGGGGATCGTTATTGGGCTTATATGAGTTCACAACCGAATGCGATTTATGGGGTGGTGTAGGCTAGTTAAAAGATCTTATGAGCTTAGTGCCAGCGGTATCCGTTTTTTTCCTTTCTCTAGAAATAGATGGTATCCACAAGCTTGAATAATGCTGATAAAGT
>CAIQCE010000297.1 GCA_903870185.1 uncultured Gammaproteobacteria bacterium | reverse complement strand
GAAAAATTTTAGACATCGGAAGCGGTGGTGGGTTATTTGTTGAACACTTTACTCGACATGGATGGGATGCTTTAGGGGTAGAACCCTCAATCAAAGCTTGTGAGTTTGCTCGAGATAGGGGTAGAAATTGCATCAATATAACTATAGAAGAATTCTTAGAAACTTCCCATGATCAATTCGATGTAGTCCATTTACGAGAAGTGATCGACAGTATTGTGAACCCTGCAATTGTCATTGCTGCCATAAAAGACAAGTTATTAAAAAAGGGAGGTATTTTGATAATTGATACTTCTAACGATTATAACGCTTTCCAATTAGCAGCTTGTAAGAAATATCAAATGCCTTCTTGGTGGGAGCTGGGTGATACCATAAATTATTTCGATTCAAATACCTTACCCAATTTTATGACTAATTTAGGTTTTGATGTTGTGCATAAAGAAAGCACCTTCCCTCTAGAACTTTTTTTATTGATGGGTGAAAACTACATTAATAACCCCTCAGTAGGACGTAGTATTCACCTGAAGAGAGTGGAATTTGAAAAAAGTTTAGACAGCGTGGGAATGAGCGGGATTAAAACCAAGCTTTATGTTGCTCTTGCAGAGCTTGGCCTAGGTAGAAGCATTATCGCTTACGGCAAAAAAGCTGACTGATGCCCTTAACTACCATCTTGGTCGCTCATTTTTAACGAGGCGATCTTGTAAAAGGCACAAAGGAGTCCTAGAATCCAAGCATTATTGCATGCTACACTGGCGCATGAATGTTTTTATTCCCCCTGAATTCTCAAAAGATCTGTTAAGCCTCGGTATAGAATTAAGCCATGAATCCCAAGGCACGCTTTTTGCCTATTTGGAATTGCTTCAAAAATGGAATCAAAGCTACAACTTGACGGCAATCACCGATTTTTCTGAAATGGTAACGCATCATTTATTGGATAGTCTAAGCATCGCGCCTTATCTGCAGGGGAAACGAGTATTGGATGTAGGCACTGGGGCTGGGTTTCCTGGTATTCCATTGGCATTAGCTTACCCTGATTATAAATTTGTAGTCCTCGATAGTAATGGGAAGAAAATCCGCTTTATCACGCAGGCTATCGCCGAGCTCGGGATCAAAAATGTGTTTCCTGTTCAGGAGCGGGTAGAAAATTTTCGCGACTCAGAGCCATTTGATGATATTATTTCACGTGCTGTTTCAGATATTAGCACTTTAATGGCTCAAACCCAGCACCATAAACATTCAGAAACTCAATGGTTGTTGATGAAGGGAACTTATCCAAAGGAAGAGCTTTCCGGGTTTAAAATGCCCTATAAGGTGGAAAAACTCTCAGTTCCGAGGCTCGAAGCCGAGCGACACCTAGTTATAGTGAAGGAGAAATTCAATGACTAAAGTCATTGCGATTGCCAATCAAAAAGGAGGCGTTGGAAAAACCACTAGTAGTGTGAATCTAGCGGCTTCTTTGGCGGCGATTAAGCAGCGTGTATTATTGATTGATTTAGATCCTCAGGGTAGCGCAACCGTTGGGGTAGGTTACGATAAGAAAACATTAAAGGGCAGTATCAACGAAGTTTTGTTGGGAGAGTTGGAAGCAAAATCCTGTATTTTAAAAACAGATTGGGGTTTTGATTTACTACCTAGCAATGGGGATTTAACAGTTGCTGAAATCCGGCTTCTGAAATCCGGTGCACGAGAACACGTTTTAAGTGAAGCCCTAAAACCGATTTTAGACAATTATGATTATATTTTGATCGATTGCCCCCCTGCCTTGAATATGTTAACGGTCAATGCTTTGGTCGCTGCTAAAAGTGTATTAGTTCCCATTCAGTGTGAATACTATGCAATGGAAGGCCTTGCGAGTTTGCTTAACAGCATTGAAAAAATTCGAGATATGGCGAATACCGAATTAGCTTTGGAAGGGTTATTAAGAACGATGTATGATGGTCGTAATCGGTTGGCAGTAGAGGTATCAGAACAGTTAATAGAACATTTCGGCGAAAAAGTGTATCAAACTTTAATTCCACGCAATGTTCGATTAGCAGAAGCCCCCAGTCATGGCGTGCCCGTGATTGTGTATGATCAAAGCTCTCAAGGAGCTATTGCTTATTTAGCGTTGGCGGGTGAAATTTTACGTCGACAAGAAATACACCCTGTTTAGGATACAAAGATGATGCAAAAGAGAAAAGGATTAGGAAAAGGATTTGGAGAGATCGCAGCATTTAACGAGCTGTTGAGCGAAAGAAGCGTCCCTGTGCATTCTAAACCAGAAGGTGAAATGGCGATGATTGCAGTCGATTGCTTGAGGCCAGGCCGCTATCAACCTCGTCAAATGATTGAGCCAGAGGCTTTGGAAGAACTCGCTAATTCCATTCGTTCGCAGGGAATCATTCAGCCGATTATTGTTCGACCTGTGGCTGATGGGCATTATGAAATTATTGCGGGAGAG
>CAIQCE010000296.1 GCA_903870185.1 uncultured Gammaproteobacteria bacterium | reverse complement strand
TAAAAGTTTAAACAAGTTCTATATTAAAACAATCATATTGCGCCAAACTACTAATATTTTTTTTACCATCCACAACTCTATTTCTGATGCAATTATACTTTTGGCCAACCGACGTAAAAGCTGGATAAATATCATCAATCCGTTCAGGGCGTTAATGGTACTTGGTTCACCGGGAGCGGGTAAATCTTACTTCGTTATCAGGCATGTGATCACACAGCACATCAAAAAGGGTTTTACCATGTTCGTGTACGATTTTAAGTTTGATGACCTTTCCAAAATTGTATATAACACCTGGCTGAAGTATAAAACGAAATATCCGGTAGAGCCTGTGTTTTATGTGATCAATTTTGACGACCTGACCCGCAGTCACAGGTGTAATCCGTTGGATCACGAGAGTATGACCGATATAACGGACGCAGCAGAATCAGCCCGTACCATCCTGATGGGCCTGAACAGGGAATGGATCAAACGGCAGGGCGATTTCTTTGTGGAATCACCGATCAATTTCCTGACAGCTATTATATGGTATCTGCGGAAATACAAAGATGGGGAGTTTTGTACGCTGCCGCATGTAATCGAGCTGATGCAGATGGACTATGACAGTCTGTTTACCGCCCTGCGTACCGAGAAGGAAATTGAGGTGCTGATAAACCCGTTTGTGAATGCTTACCTGAACGATGTAATGGAGCAATTGAAATGGTTACATTGCTATAGGAAAACAAAACATATCTTAGAAATTTTCGCAAAGAATATTCAATTTAGACCTCCACTTCTTGTTCGATTGCTGTTTCGATTTGTGCTTCTGCCATCACATTATAAACATTCAATTCTCGACCTACTGCTTCAAAAGAAACGCAGAGAGAATAGGGTACATCATGCTCAGGATTTTTATCCCAACCTGCATGTCCAATCACCGCGATACTAAACTCCTCTGCAAATTGATGTGGTTCAATAACAGCCCAGCTCTTTTGCACAGTTGAATTATTCCTGTTAATTCCATTATTAGCCCAAGCTGGATTTTCCCTTAAACACCATCTTATAGCGTTAAGACCTTCTTCTATTCCACCAGCTTCAATAACTTGATCATCTAATTCCAAATATTCAATAGTCCTATTTCTAAAGCTGGTAAAACTTTCGTTATACTTTGAGGATTGCCATTCGAGCCAGTTTGAAAGGTATGAATGGGCACCTCTTCTGGTGAGCCGTGTTTTGGCGGTGAATGAAAGGGTAACTTCTACTAAAATCTGAAAGTCTCTTCCTTCTCCTCTTAATTCTGCTGGTATATTTAAACGATAAATATCCGCATTTTTTGTTCGTATTGTCCCATCCTGAATAAAGGTTACCCTATTAGCAGTATTGTTCAATGCCCTGTTTAAATCAGGAACCCCATAACCGTAATGTCTTATATCATTTAAAGTAGGATTATTAAAACAATGATTAGGTAGTCTTGCGCTTTGAATAATTAATGCTCTATACATTTGAGCAGTCTCATTCGGATGTTCAGCTTGTAGTCGAGAAACTATATAACTTACTTTTGGGGTACTATATGATGTCCCGTATGAATCCTTGCCTACGGCATTAGCACCATGAATTGTAGAATTAACTAATTCAGGGCAAAGCTGTCCTTCAACTCTCAGTTCATTTGAATTTTTGTTTTTTAATAAATCCCCGCCAAACTCAACAACATCAGGCTTTATATTTCCCCACATACCAAGTCCTGTTCTCGAAAAAGGAGACACGAAATTATTTCCAGCTAATGATTTATAATCATCATCTTCAAAGTTGGCTATAGAAATCGAACCAACAGTGATGGCGAAATAACTTACACCCGGATTTGCAATTTGGGAAGTACTATCATTCAGATAGTCAGGATATGGTTTCCCTGAAGCTATATGTTCTATAATTCCAGGATTAGTAACAACAGCAGAACTTTCAAATAAATTACCTGCTGCTACAATAAAAAGTATATCTTTTTCGTGTGTTAGCTTGTCTATTGATGCCGCTAATGCAGGCATGTGCGATCCTACAAATGCCGAATCTTCCGCTACGGATAAATTAAATATTCTCGTTTCAGGATAATCCGTTACAATCTGTTGCAGTAACGCTGGTATAAATCTGTTGTCGCTTATCCGATTATTATTATCCAAAATACGAGCATTTTGAATAAAACTTTCTAATTGATATTGACCATTTTTGGGAATTTCATACGGATATAAAACAGCACCGGCAACTTTGGTTCCATGACCGCTGCGTCTTACATAGTCAGCCGTAGATGCGTCTCCCTCAACATATGACCGAGAATTTACACTGTCAATCGCAAGGGATAATAATCTATGGTTTTCCTGAATGCCACTATCAATAACACAAACTTTCGGAGAAGCTCCTACCGGTGCTATAATCTCCAACTGATAATCATCATCTAAAAGCGTACTTACGCTTTCAATGCTATAAGTAGCACTTAATTTGACTTCAAATAGATATTGATAAGTAAACACAATATCTCTTAATCCATTTCCATTTATAGATAACTTAAAATAGATAGCATCAGTTTGGTTATCCCAAATTTCCTGTAATGTCCCGCCATAAATTTGTACATAGCGTTCGATCTCGTTTTCCCTCAAAATTTGCTTTTCATCTCTTTCAATTTGCAAAGCTCTTTCATGGGCAGTATATTCCTCTACTTTTTGCAAGTATCTTTCCTCTGAATCAAAATCGGTTCTGTTAGGATATAGTTTCTTATTTGGCACATGGCAGGAAACACCTAATTCAATTGTGTAAACGGTGCCAACTTCAAGGTTATCCCAGATAGTCCCTAAATCGCCTTTTAATAGTTGTGCTACGCGCCAGCTATCATCAGTAACAAACTCCCAAATTTTTGCGGCTGTATCTTTATACCGCCCTTCATCATTTAAAAATTGGTTTATATTTTCTTGAAACCCTTGTAATCCATCAAGGGAAGCACCAATTATATATCCATCACGTTCTTCAGAAATAACTTCAATCCCCCAGTTTATCAAAGAATCAATATTGAATGCTGAAGTGTCGATTTTTAGAAATACAGGAATATCGTTAGGATTTGGAAGTTCAATTCCTTCTTCTTGTTTTTGAGCTTTTAACTCGTTCCATCTGTCAATGAGAGCATTTGCTGATCCTCCAAGATACTGACCATGCTGTTGTCTGTTTTCTCTATTGTTTACAGTTCTTTCGTTAGGTACAGTACGTGGCCTTCTATTAGATGGCTTTATAACGCCATCCACTTTAAAAGGCAATTTTAAGTGGGGGAAATCAGGCATGGAGCTATTTTGTGTATAGAAGATTTTCAGTTAACGACCTTTCCACATGCTCCTGCTTTAAAATTTTTTCATTTCCAATAACAGTAAGTTTTGCCGCATCATTGACAATTTTAACAACAAGTGCAGCACTATAGCCTGTCATTTTTTCAGCAAGCAAGTTCCAGTTAATGTCTTTTGACTTTTCAATAGAAGACAGAGTCATTTTAATAAGACGAAGTATTTCCTCTTTACTTGGTTTAGGGATTTCAATAATATCATCAAACCTTCTGAAGAGCGCTTTATCAAGTGCATTCTCTAAATTTGTGGTTGCGATTAATAAGCCTTTAGAATTATATTCTTCCAATAGGCTCAGTAATACGTTCACGATCCTGTGCATTTCGCCTACATCCTGCGAATTGCTTCTTGTCTTACCTACAATATCAAACTCATCAAAAAGTAAAACGCAAGGATAGTCTTTAATACCCTCAAATAATTTCGTAAGGTTAGCTGCTGTTTCACCCAAGAAGGAAGAAATAATAACATCAAATTTCACTTTAAGAAAAGGCAACCCTAAATTCCATGCAATCCTTTCAGCACTCATGCTTTTTCCACAACCAGGACCTCCGTATAAAAGAATTTTCTGTTTATATTTTAAACCATGATGTGCTAAACGTTCTTTTGCAGCAAATTCTTTCTCTATTCT
>CAIQCE010000295.1 GCA_903870185.1 uncultured Gammaproteobacteria bacterium | reverse complement strand
TTTGAAAACTTGCTTTAAATAAAGGAAAATCCACATAAAGCAAGGAAGATGCAGGATTAAATAAAGAATTAAATAAAGGATCTGTTTGCATAGAAACCGGAAAGCAAACTTGAACAAGCGCCCTCAAAATAAGCCCATATTTTTTTACGGCTGCCCAAGATGCCGGCGGATTAGATATTACAACTGCTCGAGTACCTGGCTTAGCTGTGAATTCTCTATCAAGCTCAAATATAGCAGCTCGATATTGTTTTAGAACCGAACGAAAAACTTCTTTATTTCGAAGTTTTTCATGAATATTAAGGATAATTTCTCCAGCCCTTAACAGACTTAAAGTATTGATTTCCAATGGTCGTGAGACCGCCAACCTTTCATGTGCTCTTAACCATACTTTTGTAATAAAAGTCCAAAGCTTAGGATGAACATAGGGCGGAGGATCAATATTCGCTAATGGAACTTTTTTCTTTTCTGATCCATGGTGATTATTCTTCAATAAGTTAATTAAAAAACCAAGTGGCATTTCACCCTTTATTAATAAGAAATGCTCGAGTAACGCATTAATTGTAGCATCATTGGCAAAGGAGAGGCCTTCTTCAACATAACCAATATAATCCCCTCTTTGAACTTTGCCTGCAGCACCGTCAGAGCCAATTAATTTCTCGATGACTGTATTAGTCTCATTTAAATGTGAAGCCAATATTAAACCAGGAGTCGAGATTCTTGCTTTGACGACGATTTTATCTCCAGCGCTATCAAATTCCCTTATAGTTTTCTGAGCTTCAATCAGCAGAAAAGTTTCCATCAGCTCTTGGATCTGAGCAGCAACCTTATCAACAGCAGCCTCAATTTTATCTAGCTTTTCTTTAATATCTTTAAAATTCTTGGCGACTTCCTCACGAAAATCCCCCAAAAACTCACGCATCTCTTTTATTTGTTCGCTCAACAGTTGGTATTCAGTTTTTCCACCAAAAATTAATGAAAACAGTGAAACGGCAATAGTTGAGCCTGCCGCTCCCCATGCTAGCGGAGTTGCACCCGCAGAAATAGCTCCCAAACAAGCATCTCCAACTCCTGTGACAAATTTTACAGCAGAAGTCATGCCCTGTGCAGCTGCAGAATTATTTCCACCAATGATCATTCCCAAAAGAGAGGCGCTATTATTAGCAAGGGAACTAGCGTGTTTATATACCTGTTTTACGGTTTCTAAATCTGTTGGTTTATTACTTGCGGGAGTCTTCCTCTTATCGGAAGGGGCTCTGGTACTTTTTTGACTCAACTGGTGAGGTATTTTAGTGAGCTCAGAGAGTTCGGAATTAAATCTACTTTTTAGTTCGCTTTTTTCGCTGGTATCGATCTTAAGTGGTCGGCTCCCACCCAGCAGTTGGCCTTTATCAAAATGGAAACCCTCACCATCAGGAATTATACGAATAGTATTATAGACATGCCGCATGTCGTCTCGAGTCACACAATCTGTTGTCCCACCATTTGCCATTATTATTTCCCGAGCTGCTTGTGCCACTTTGGGATTACTGAAGAAAATATTATGAGTCATATCACGCAATCTGTCTGGAGGTCCTTCAAGACTAATAGTGGTTCGAGAGACCAACAAACCATCTCTTCCCCTATTACCCGTCCATTCATCATGACCCATGCCGTCAAATGGGACAGGCACTCCATACTTTTCAAAACACATGCGAAGAGTCATTGTTTCCGAAATTGGCTCGATTGAAGCTGTGCTTGGAGATGAAGGAGCGTAAGTGTCATAATTTCGCGGTATTTGCTTAGCAATCCTACTTTCATAAGTCCTTGGATCAAGACAAGAAGAAGCAAGAGACTCCATGGTTCTAGTACGCACACTCTCATTCTGGATAATGATTGATTCAGGAATGGCAAAAGCAGTTTCAAGCGGCTTGTGCGCACTTTTTTCGGATTTTATATCCTCTAATGATTCTCTAATATATTTAAGTTCATGAGATTGGAGATGGCCCTTAACATCCTTAAGTGTGTTAAATGCGAGCGCCACTCCTAAAAATAGTATACTTAGAGGGCTCATGCCAGCGAAAATAGCTGTTCGAGCCAATATTCCCAAAAATCCGAGCAAAGCAAAATTTTCCTTCGCTTTTAATTCCTCTAGTTTCTTTGCCAAGCCTTTGCTAATGGGAATTATATAAACCTGTCCTACATGATAGGGGAAATATCCATTGACGAGATTGGTATGTTCGGAATTAAATATAAAAATATTCTTTGCATCATCGGATGACAGAGGTCCAAACTCTCTTTCAAAAAAAGTTGTCCAACTAATATCGTTGGTAATACCAAACCCTTGCACAACAGTCCCTTTTGTTCCTGGGGATTCAAAGCCCATGACTTGAATGTCTTTTAGCTTATATTTGGCTTTTAGATAGGCATATAAAGCTACTGATAGATACGAGCCCAACGAATGACCTATCAGTACAATTTTTTTACACCCTGTTCTGATAGCAGCTTCAATGCACTCATCCGCAAAACGCTTCGCTTCTTCAAAGCTAGAAAGGATAGCCCCCGTAGCAATCTGTCGATCATCTTTAAGCAATTGTTCAAGAGTTTTAGTCCCACATGAGGCAATAACCATAGTCTTGTTTTCGTTACCCTTAGGCTCATCACTGATATAGCGATGACCCCAGTACTTTTTAGTTGGAGGGTCTTCAACTTTACCGTCTAACTTAAACCTACCAGAAGTAGCTGTTGGACGATCAGGTTCATTACGGTCATAGGATTTGTCGGATAAGTATACTCCAACTTCAACGGGAAAGGGTGTTTGAGATTCGACTGCCTTTAGTTTGTCCAGAGAATTTAATAAATTAGGTGCATCATATCTGCGCATAGCATTTTCCCATTAATTCACAACATCCTAGAGAGCTAAGATAATATAAAGATAGTATTTGTATAACAATAAGTAAATATACGATAATCCAGCTCATGTTTTGATAAAAATATTTTTTGAAAAATGTATGCAGATCATTTTAAAGAAATTTTGATGATGGCAGTTACACCACCAAGGCAGGATTATGGAAAGAAATAAAGCAGGTTCAAATCCTACTCGGGACGCATTCTATCTCCATACCTCATTTCTGGATATCTTTTGCTCGCTCAAATGCCCAAAGACTATACAGAAAAAGAATAATTATGCTTAAGCCCATCACGCCATAGGCATATAAAATTTGGAATTTAGGCGCCCCTAGTTGACCAAATCGAAAAGTATTTACGATATAGACAATAGGATTCAACAAAGAAATTTGATGCCAGATACCGTGGAGTAAACGAGTCGAATAAAAGACCCCACCTAAATAAGTTAAAGGGGTCAATAAAAAAGTTCTAACGAAAGCCACATCGTCAAATTTTTTAGCATGGATGGCATTAATGATCCCCGCTAATGCAAAAATACCTGAAGAAAGCACGCTCACGCTTAGGATAATAAACCAAGAATGGAAATGAAGCTTTGTGAAAAATGTCGAAACACATGTGACCACAACTCCCACTAACAAACCTCGAATAATACCTCCTGCCACATACCCCAGAATCATAATCCAGTGATGCATAGGAGCCACCAACATCTCCTCAATACTTCTTTGTAATTTTGCACTAAAAAATGAACCAAAGGCATTTGTATAGGAGGCATTGATAATGGACATCATAATCAAACCAGGTGTAATAAATTCCATATACTTAAAACCACCCATCTGCCCAATTCTTGAACCGATTAACTGACCAAATATTATAAAATATAAAGCGGTGGTAATCGCAGGAGGAATAATGGTTTGAGGCCAAATACGAAAGATTCGCTTAATTTCTTTAACAATAATAGTTTGAAATCCGATCCATTGCTGAGAAAAACTCATACTGAAATCCCTTCAGAAGTCAATTTAATAAATAACTCTTCTAACCGATTGGTTTTATTTTTAAGTCGACTGACCTCAATGCCCTTCATCGATAAATTTTGCAGCAAATCAGTAATACTTTGTTGATCTAAAATTTCAACCTCTAGCGTATATTCGTCAATAAGTGTAATGGGGTAATTATCTATTGAAGGCAATTCATGACAAGCCGATTGCAGGTATAAAATAAAATATTCTCTATCAAGCTCTTTAAGCAAAGCATTCATAGAAGTATGCTTAATAATTTCACCTTTGTTGATAATCGCAATATTTCGACAAAGATTTTCGGCTTCTTCCAAATAATGAGTCGTTAAAATA
>CAIQCE010000294.1 GCA_903870185.1 uncultured Gammaproteobacteria bacterium | reverse complement strand
TTCGCTTGCTCCTTTTTTACTGAACACTAAAAAGTCGGCATTTTACCAAATTTCTTTCAATTTCGAGAGATGGCCTTAATATTTTCTTAAGGATGCCTTGATATACTAGGCAAGACTATCTTAGTACCAATAAAACACCATGAGGTCTAAATTTATGAAAATTACACTGGCAAGTTACCCTAGTCCTGAAGTAGCCGATCTTTTAAATCAAATAGGTTTTGCCACTAATCATGCTTTTCCGCTTGATTATTTCCCAGGGGAAATATTAAGAGTTGAAGAGGGGGGGTTGCATGAGGAAGGAGGGTTCTATAAACGCAGTTTGTCTAGGGTTTATTTTCATGAGTTTCTCTGTTGGGAGACGGCTGAAACGATGGATCCTACTAATGCAGCTGTCATTGAAAGCCTTAAATTGGCGGCCTATAAAATAAAATTAATAGCGGCGATGGATGAAGTGCGAGCGGCATTTGAAATCCGAGCGCAAGTTAATGCTCAAGATGCAGTTGAAATGGGGCGTCGGTATGATGCCTTGAAGGCCATAAAAGCTTCAAATCTTGAGTATTGGGGAATGTTTGAAGCTGATTTAAAGACTGAAACTTTAGATCCACGCCATGAGTTTCAACGAAAGCCGAAGCATGCATACAAACCTATTGTAGATGCTCTTATTGCTGATAAGGATCTTGATAGCTTGGTGGCGGCAATGACTCGTGCAAAAGAAGTAGCGGTACGAGCATCAGAAGCACGAGCAGCGGCAGAAGCTGCAGCGGCGCGAGCAGAATCACAACGGCCAACGGCAAGAGCAATAGCAGAATTAGAGGCAGCGGTACAACGAAGAAGGCGATTTGATCAAGCAATGGCACAAGCGCGAACAGCAGGAGCATCATCGCCGCAGTTGGGGCATATGCTGCTAGTGGGAGGAGCCATACTCAAGGGAAGAGGACTAGAAGGTAATACCTCTGTGGGCTTACCTGTCATAAAACAGTGTATTATTGAAATTCTGACTAAGTACACCAGCTCTTTCAAGCTCTCTATCTTTGACTTTGGCCATCATCATGATAAGCGCATGCGTGCCGTGATGTATGCCATTAAAGGTGCTAACGATGTTCCTGAAATGGAAAGAATATTAGAGCGACAGTTAGTTGTGGTTCAGCGTGCCTATAAGCGCAATGGTGCAAGTGTTAGTACGCATGACAAAGATCAATGGGGTCAAGATATTCTGAGTGAGGCTTATGGAGTGGCACACCTGACTCAGCATTGGCAAAATCAGCCGGTAAAAGCTCGCAACGAGTCGGCCAAAGGTTCTGGCTTTGTGCAGGCGATTAATCAGGCTCTTGTGAAATTGATTGAGATAGATTCCAGTACTGCCGCCAGGGCTGATGAAAGGTTTGATGCTCTAGTAGGGGTTCCAGCGGCAGCTCCAGGAGCCACAGCTTAGTCAGTCAGCTAAGCTAAAAAAAGGGTGCCCGGTTTATATAACGGGCACCTTTTTTTTGGCACCTGGCGCTAAAACATACATTTTTGTTCCTTAAAGGTCAAAAAAACTATGTTTTTTTGACCTTTAAGGTTAAAATTACAGAAATTATGGGTTCTGGAGATGAGATGTTTGAACGGCTACTGAAAATCAACAAGGTCACTGGAAAGAGCTTCTTCTTATTTGGTCCTCGGGGTACAGGGAAGACGAGCTGGGTGCGGCAGCATTTTCCGGAGGCGTTATATATTGATCTATTAAAGCACCGAGATTACGCATTATTGCAAGCTGACCCTTCTCGCCTTGAGGGGATGGTTCTGGGGCATGAATCTGATTGGATTATCATTGATGAGGTCCAAAAGATTCCAGCGCTCTTAGATGAAGTGCATCGATTAATCGAGTCACATCGAAAACATTTTATTTTGACAGGATCCAGCAGTCGTCAGTTAAGGCGAGGCGGGGCTAATTTACTCGCAGGTCGTGCACTGACTTATCATATGCATCCATTGACAGCGATTGAGATTGGGGAGTCTTTGAATC
>CAIQCE010000293.1 GCA_903870185.1 uncultured Gammaproteobacteria bacterium | reverse complement strand
GCAAGCTGCGGCGATTATGCAAAGGATGCAAGCTGGGAACGAATTAAATATCATACTCAATTACTCTTTGAAGAATATTTGGGTGTTTTTGGTGCAGATGTTTACAAAATAGTTCTATTCAATCAGGATAGGTTTAACGACCTGTATAACCACGCAAGAGAAATATATGCACAATTAATGGCGGCAAAGGCTGCTAATAAAACTACAACTGTAAAAGAGTATGAGCAGCCGTGGGATGTCCCTGAATTCAAAATATTCAATGATAAGTACCAGCCTTATGCTGCTCACGCACATGCCTTAGCTCCATTGTTTGCACGGAACAGGGGTGGTAGCCAATTGTTTGATAGCGGCAATGAACAAAGATTTATTGACGTGCTGATAGAGCATGAAGGAGACCACATACAATGGTGGTACAAAAACGGGAGTAGCGGCAAAGAGGATTTTGCAATTCCATATACCAAGAAAGATGGCAGTGATTCGCTATTCTATGTAGATATAGTTATTCAATTTAAAAATGGCACCTTGGGATTGTTTGATCCTAAGACCATAGAAAGTGATCCAGAAAACGTGACCAAGCATAACGCCTTGATCGAGTATGTTGAGAAACTAAATGCTAATGGCAAAAAAGCAATTGGCAGCATCATTATTCCTCAAAAAGGAAGTTGGCGATATTGTCTAAACAGAATTGTAAATGATTCAGACTTGACCGGCTGGAGTTTTTTTAATCCCGCCGACTTGAATAAAAACTAACACTTATGGCAAAGAAAGGTTTAGATACAACATTTGTTCATTACGGCATCCGTAAAGAAGACATTGGTCTGATCGAGGTTTTATGTACAGAGCATAAACTGGACTTTGATTGGGTAAAAGAAGACATACTAAAAGAGTTCCATGAACGGAAGATCCGCAATCAGGATATTGACGATAAAGGAATTGAAAAGATTATTGAAAAGGCACTGCAAAAAATAAAATAACGGTTATGCTCATAAAGCGAATAAAAGCCAAAAACTTTAAAACCTATCTAAATCTCGATTTGGATATTTCAGTGCAGCAGGATAGACCGATCATTTTAATTGGCGGTGCCAACGGCGGGGGTAAAACCAGTTTGTTTGAAGCCATATACGGGGCTTTATATGGTTTACACATCAATAGTGCCAAGCTCTTTAAAGAATTGCTTAATGCCGGAGCCTTGGGCCATGAAGAGGAAAAGATAACTCTGGAGTTGCATTTTTCCGGAAGGGTTTTGAACGAAGAACAAGAATATGTCTTGACCAGAACTTACATGCTCAATCCGTCTGGTGTGCCGGTTGAGGGTGTTAAGCTAAATATGAACGGCACTATTTTCAATTATGGCACTGCTACCCCACAGGCGCAAAGAGCAGAGCAAGAGGCACAGGTAAATAAAATCATAAAAGCCAATCTGCCACAGGAATTAAGCAGGTACTTTCTATTTGATGCAATGGAGGCTGGCAACTTGCTGAAAGAAGACCAGCTAAACAGGGTTATTAAGGAGAACATTGAGAATGTAATGGGCTTCAACAAGTATATGCAGATTGCGAAAAGCTCCGAAACACTTTATCAATCTTATACAGCCCAGCGTTTGCAGATAGAAAATGAAAAAATTGAGTACCTGCAGCTATTGGAGCAGAGAAAAACCCTTGAGGAGACTTTACGGCAGATACAGGTGAAGATGCAAGATGCCTTGCAGTATTCGGTGAGCAACAAAGAGTTGTATGATAACCTAAAAAGTGGGTTAAATCAGGAATCGACATTGAAAAGTAAAATCGACCAGACCAAACAACAGATTGAAAATATTTACAAAAAAGAAACCAACTACTATAAAGACCTTGATGAGTTTGTTAAGGAGATAGAAATTAATGTTTGTGTACCAAAGCTTGCTGAAGCCTTGAAATCGGAGATAAACCTGATCTTAAAAACAAAAGGCGAGCAAACAAGAACGGAGCACAGCAATATCTCAGCAGAACAAATTGAAGCGGTCAGCAGCATTATATTAGACTATCTAAAAGAGAATAGCCTGACGCTGAAAGAAATAACACTTACTGAGTTGGTTGACCATGTAGTTGCTGCCTCAAACAACACTCCAGATAATGACCAATATGACTTCCTTGAATTTTCGGAGGTTAAGGCATTGGAAAACTTATTGAACATAAAATCTATCAATAGCTTCCCTGTTATTAACCAGCAACAGATGGAGCTTAATGTTTCGTTGAATCAGGTGCCGGTATTAGAAGGACAGATTGAAAGTATGAAGGCGCAGATAACAGGCAGGGATTATACCATTTTGAAAGCT
>CAIQCE010000292.1 GCA_903870185.1 uncultured Gammaproteobacteria bacterium | reverse complement strand
TGTAGGGTTTTTTGAGAGGATGACATTCCAGAGGATGCAGCGGATAACGAAGCGGTTTATTGATCTGATCAAGCTGTAAATAAATAATATTATTGCCACGCGTTTGTAATTTATTAAAACCTTGAGATTCAGGCATTAAATAACTCATCACATATTGATAATAAGGAATTAACTGAGCCTCCATACCAATCATATGCGTGCTCGTGAGTTCAGTGGACTGAATCGTGACCACGCTGTAACTGCTAATTAAGATTCCATAGGACAGTAAAAAACAAACCACCACCCAGATTCCCATGGATTTTAAATTAATAGGCTTTGTATACCGATGAATCCATCGACCCACACCATAGGCTAAAATCACCTCAATAAAAATGGTCACCAAAATCAAAGAAGCTAACAACAACCCTTCTTTAAAAGATAAGACCAATACATCGGGAGCCACTCCCGCACTGATAATCGGCCAAATGACTCCCAGCAAATGAAAATGAAATAAATGATAAACAATGCTGTCGAGCACCAAAACCGAAGTGAAAATTGAAGCGGACAATATCGCCAGCACTCGAATCCATCGAGAACTCACAAACAAAGCCAAAAGCTTTAAGAAAACACAAAGCACAATAGCCCAAAATGAAAAATATCCAACATAGGTAGAAAATAGAAACAGCAGAGTCAGCAACTGCCCACGCCAAGTAAAAAAAGGAATCGAGGAAAAGGGAGGCAATAAGCTCAAATAATTAAGAGAAATCACCATCCAAAGAATGGCATTCGCAATAAAAAATCCGATCAGCCAACGCGAAATAAAAACTTTCTGATCGGTAATAAATGACATCCATCTAAGATTTAAAATATTTTTTCACCTCGGCAAATACAGCTTTCATGGTACTCATATCCAGCTTAGCATCTTTCATCTCAGAACCATCGGCATGATCGATCACAAACCCACCTTGCGGATAAATTCGAGTAATTCGATCATCTTGAATAATCGCATAATCGATATAACTATTAGCGACTGAATAAGGTCGATTCCCTGGAACCAATATAGACTTACCGACACTATAATCTTCAGCAGGATTTTCACACTGCAGCCCTTTCTGCATCAAAAGTGGAATTACATCATAGTGCGTTGTCTTATGGGTCAATACTTGGTGAGACTCATGAGGCCAATGAATAATCAACGGAGTCCCTATCTGCCATCGTGTATATCCACTCGCATGCCCCCAATACAATTGATGACTATCATTAAACTCCTGCCCATGATCGGAAACAATCACCACAATCGTATTATCCAACAGCTTTCGATTTTTCAAATCAGCTAATACTTCTCCGATCAAACCATCCACATAATGGGCTGAATTGTAATAACGATTCATATAAGGCTGAACAGGTGTACTTGCATTAATGCTCATGCGATCACAATGAGGCACTATGGGTTGGAAAGGTTGCGAGTAACTCACATTTTGTTGGCAGTAATTATGCACTGCATCGTAAAACAAAAATCCAAAAAATGGTTTGTTCGGATCATGCTTGGTTAAAAATTTCTTAAATTGATTCGTAATGGTTCGATCCCGAATATAAGCTTTATTCCCCTTTGCATGGATCTGCAAATTCTTGATCGCTGAAAAAACGGTTTGGTTAAAAGCTGGATATTCCATCGAAGCACTTCGATAAATTCCCATCTCATAACCTTGCTTCAATAATTCATCCATCAAAACTGGACTTTGATGTTGCGCTTTAACTGCTGTCCAATAATTATAAGGTAAGCTATAAAATAATGAGAAAATACCAGGGCCAGTGGCATTACCCCCACTACTATTATTTTTAAAGTCCCAGGAACTTTTTGAAAATTGATAGACTGAAGGCATCACCTTCTCATCCATCGTATCGAAACGAAGCGCATCAATCGCAATAATCATTATATTATAAGGCTTCGCTTTTCTCTGACATTTCATCGGATGCAAAGGATAATTTAGCGGCTTTGTAACCTGCTTCAACTGAATAAACATCCCAGCCCCAGCAGTCTGCAATTTATAAGCACCTTGGCGATAAGGTAATACCGCACCCAAAAAATCCGTATAAAAAGGAATGATTTTGGACTCCATCACTACTTGATGAGTATAGGGATAATTGATTGGCAACTTGGTACCTATACCACTCGAGCGCAACATCAATCCATAAGAAAAAATCGTCCCTACAATAAGAAATATTGTGAGTATCGGACCATACCCTTTTAATGCCGGTGAATTTTTCTTTTTCCAAATATAAACAGCCAAGGCCAATTCGATCACTAAAAATCCGACACACAAAGCAGCGACTATTCCCCACTCAAAAGAAGATAGAACTACGACTTCAGTCAAAACCCCTGACCTTAGCAATTCCCAAACGACTCCTGCAAAATGGAAATGAAATAAATGATAAACGACGCTATCCAATACTAAGAAAAAAGCGACAAATCCGGCTAAGAAAGAAGCTAATGGAAAAATCAACCAACGTCTGGGGTAAACCAGAATCAACAAGATTACTAGCGAACAAGCCCCAAAGCTAAACAATGAAAGCTGCACGAAAAATGAAGCCACAAGGAAAGCCCAGGACAAAGTAGCCCCCGTCCAATTCATGATATTAATATCATAAGGATTCGGAATCACTGGGATATAATTTAAGCTGACCAATAGGTAGAGCACAATATTACTGGCGAAGAACCAGCCCGCCCAGTGCATCAACTGTTTTCTCGATCTTTTCTCGTTGGAGGAATTCAAATGAGGCATCTTTTTTCTAAACATTCCAAGCATTCCCTGCCGTCTAATTAATTGGTGATAATATCACCAATATCTTGTAGTTATCTATAACATTATCGATCCCAATCTTGCACTAAACTACTATTGTCAGTTGCTGGTGTACTCTCAACTTTTGAATCACTTTTTAGACTCATTTGTGTAGGGTCAAAACCTAAAGTACTAGGAACCGCTTCCACTGCAAGGGGGACGGAGGCAGCTGCAATACTGATAGGCGCAGAAACACTTGGATGAGCTGCTGCATACATAGGATTACTGGGTATTTTACCGGCATCTGTCGCTGGTGTAACGGCTCGACTTAAACCGAGTTTTATCTCAGCTAGAACACTCCCTGCTTCTATCCTGACAGCACCTGCTGATATCGCCCGTCTTTCCAAAATATGAGGTGTCAACATAAAGAACCAGGAACAAAACCAAGTGAACCAACTGGTTCGCATTCCGCCACGTCGCAACAAGTTTTCAACCAGAGTCGCACAATTTTGACGTTGGAAATGGTATTGTGGTTTACGATTTTTCAATTCAATCGCAGCTGCTCGAATCTCAGGAATATTGAGCCTCCGAAGCTGGTAAACTTGGGCACGCCCAGATTGCATCTTAATTTCCATGGCATCACCTCGTATAGAAGGGTTACGAAAATCCCCTTCCAAAGTTCTGCCATCAAAAGATGGATAAAAGCTTATATAAAGGGGAACTTCACCCATCTTTCCTGGAATCAAAAGGCTAGCATGCCCATAATTCACTTCTCGTTCACCGCCTAAAACCACACCTGAAACATTTTGAGTCGGAGCTATAAACAAATACACATCAGAGACAGTCAATTGTCCTGGAACAGCTACTTCAGGCAAGGGCGGTGACTTTCTCACAATAGATCTTTGGGATTTCATATGGAAAATACCCTGCCATCAATACAGTTAATTATGAAGCTGAAAATAATTATCACTCACATACTTTTCAATATCGGGTGTCATTCGCTCTTCATTTCGTGCAATTCTTAAGGCCCGCAATGTCACAGAATGTTCAGGATGTTTAGAAAATGCAGCCTCCAAAGGCAATAAAATTTTAATAGCCTGCTCATTCCTTCCATCCACTACGTGTAGCATAGCCCATCCAGTTGCGAGCCTTAAAAAAGAACCTACTGTAAGTGCAGGCTCTTTTTTTTCAGCCATCTTCATGACTTGCTGTAAATCAGCATCTGGAAAATGGACAAGAAGTGTTTCTAAGATCTTAATCGCATCGGAGTGCCTCTCCGTTAATATCAGACAGAGGGCTTCAGTTTTTTTTACCTGTGTATAATCAGATAATATTCCAATTTTAATACCTTCAACGATTTCATAATTCCATCTACGCTGTATTATTCTAATGGCCTCGAGTGCTTCAGTTAACTTATCTTCCCGCAGAAATCGCTTGGGTGCCTCAAATGCCTCCCAAATGGATTTTCGATACCACATCGTATTGGCCGATTCATAAAGGAGATATAGCGTATCTCTCAGATCTCTCATAATTTCACCTCTGAGTTATTAAATCCAAACTCATTAATCTAACTCTACTTTTACTCCCTTATCAGGAAGCAACTGCTAATATACTCCAAAAAAATCGCTAAATCACCGCCCCAAGCGACTCATCACCCAATCCAAAGCACTGGTCGGCAATATTCGACGCAAGCTCATCATAAAATATGCAGGGAAGGTAATATAATATCGAGGCTTCGGATTTTTACTTTCGATCGCCAGTAAAATTTTCTTCACAACTGCTTCTGGTCCTAATGCAAAAGGTAATTTCTTTCGGTTTTTTTCTTGCTGATAAAGACTTTGATAAACTTCTTGATGAAAACCTTCTTTTTTAGCAAATGTTTTTTCAAACACTTTTCTCGCATTATCCCGAAATTGACTCACGATAGGTCCTGGCTCTATCAACACAACATCAATATCACTGGTTTTTAATTCCATTCTTAAAGCATCGCAAAAACTTTCTATCGCATACTTAGATGCACAATACGCCCCACGATAAGGCATTGTCACAATTCCTAAGATTGAACTGAGCTGTATGATTCGCCCCGAACCCTGCTTACGCATCACTGGGATAAGTTGCTGAATTAAATTCACAGCACCAAAAACATTCGTCTCAAATTGAGCTCTGATTTCATCCAAAGCAAGATCCTCAATCGCCCCTGGAACGGCATAACCGGCATTGTTGATCAAAACATCTAACCGGCCGTCTGTTTTTTCTAAGAGAGCGCCTACCGCCCGATCGACAGAAGATGAGTCTTGCAAATCCAAATGCAATGCCTCCACGCCTATATCATTTAATGCCTTAAGATCTTCTTCTCGCCGAGCGGTAGCAAAAACAGAAAATCTTTTTTCCATTAAAATCAAGGCAGTAGACCTACCTATCCCAGAAGAACAACCGGTAATCAATACTACTTTTTTATCCATAACGACTCCTAAGCTTAACGACTCAACCCAAATATTCGTTTGACAATTTTAAGGACGCAGAGTACGATCAAATGTGTAATCAACCGACATTGATTCTGCGATTAAATAATGGAACTATTAAGCTGAGAAATCCTCCCCACAACTCAGCACAAAAAAAACCCCGCTAAAGCGGGGTTTTTTTTGCCCATAATTCCACTTAAGGAAGGCTCTTAGAAATTAGATATTTTGCCTTAAGACGAGGCGTGGGCTTTTCGAAATCCGGAATGTATGTAGTAATACATGAGGATTTGAGAAAAGACCACAACAAAGAAT
>CAIQCE010000291.1 GCA_903870185.1 uncultured Gammaproteobacteria bacterium | reverse complement strand
CCATTACCCAATCCTTTTCCAAGCTTTTTAAAATTGTTCAGGTGCGAAATCATCCACCCCAATAACTTTTTGACGGAACAATTCAATATTCCATAAGCGATCAAATTCATCTTTACTCAAAATATTTTTATCGAGCGCGGAGTCTAACTGTTCTTTATAAATCTTTCCTACAATCTCACCATGCCGCAAAGCCTGGAAAAATTTTTGATCCAATGACTCACACGCTACAACTTCATCTAAAATATAATTCATTTCACCGACCAAATTTTCAGGTGTTGGCTTCAGATAAACAGCCTGAGATAAACGCTCTCTCAATACTGAGGGCGAAGCTAATAAATTAGCCACCTGTGAACCTAATTCATCCGAAGGCCTTTGATATCGAAATCCAAAAGGAAACAATTTCCGCTGAACTAATTTAAATGATTTTGGATAAGGCAAATTCGCCAATAACTCTCTCATGCTCTCTTGGATATCCACCAATAGATTCTGCAGCAACCAGCGAACGACTGGCTGTTCTTCTTCTGCTTTAGAGCTATCTTGATGATAGCGTAATACCGCTGATGCCATATATAAATCACTTAAAATATCACCCAATCGAGCTGAAATTTTTTCTTTAAATTTTAATTTTGAACCTAGCGCTAATAAGCTCAATTCAGTTAAGGTTGCAAAAGCCGAAGACATTCGATTGAGATGATTATAATAAGATTTTATGGATCGAGGAGCACCCTTCGACCACCCCAAGGAAAACCCTAAAATAGCACTGCGGCAATAGTTACTCCAAACAGATCCGAAATGAGCAAATAGCGCTTTATCAAAAGCCTTTATATCTTGAGCTTTAACAGCATTTAACTCAGCCAAAATATATGGATGACAACGAATCACTCCCTGCCCAAAAATAATCATCGAGCGAGTTAAAATATTGGCTCCTTCGACGGTGATGCTGATCGGAGTTTCGATATAACTCTGTGCCATATAATTATGAGGACCCATGCAGATTGCTTTCCCACCGTGAATATCCATCGAGTCATTCACAATCGCTCGAGCCAACTCGGTGCAATGATACTTACTAATAGCCGCAGCAATCGCGGAAGGCTCTTGATGATCTAATGCATTCACAGTAAACAATCGAGTCGCTTCTAATAAATAAGTTTTTGCGGCGATTCGAGTTAAGGCTTCTTCAACTCCACCGAAGGATTCAATTGCCACATTAAATTGCCGACGAATTCTGACATAAGCACCGCTCGCCAATGCAGATTTTTTAGCACCTCCGCAAGTCAATGAGGGTAATGAAATTGCGCGCCCTGCTGCCAAACATTCCATCAACATTTTCCAACCTTGCCCCGCCCTATCAAAACCACCGATGATAGAATCGAGTGGAATAAACACATTTTCGCCCTGAGTAGGACCATTCGGGAAAGCAGCCCCTAAAGGATTATGTCGATGCCCAATGGTAATGCCTTCTAAGTGCGTGGGAATCAATGCACACGTAATCCCCAAATCTTCTCGATCACCCATCAAGTGTTCAGGATCGTATAATTTAAAAGCGAGACCCAAGAGAGTCGCCACGGGTGCTAAAGTGATATAACGTTTATTCCAAGTGAGTCGAATTCCAATTTGTGCGACACCATCATGAAAACGTCGGCAAATGATTCCGTGATCAATAATGCTACTCGCATCGGAGCCCGCAGAAGGACTCGTCAAAGCAAAACAAGGGATTTCTTCTCCCTTAGCTAATCGCGGTAGATAATATTGTTTTTGTTCTTCTGTTCCATAATGCAAAAGTAATTCAGCAGGTCCTAAAGAATTCGGAACACTGATAATAGTGGCAAGCGCCAAATTCACGGTGGCGGCTTTAGAAATAATTTGTGAATGTGCTAATGCTGAAAACTCCTTTCCTCCATATTCTTTAGGAATAATTAATCCAAAAAAACCGGAGTCTTTAAGATAGCTCCAAATTTCGGGAGGCAAGTTATGCAGAGTATGATTAATTTCCCAAGAATTAATTTTCTGACATAAGATTTCTAAAGGACCCTCAATAAAGGCTTGTTCTTCAGCACTCAATTGAGGGCTTGGGGAATCTGCAAGTTGCTGCCAATTTGGCATTCCTGTAAATAATTGAGATTCCCAACTGATCCCACCTGCTAACAATACCTCTTCTTCAGTGTGCGATAATTTCGGCATCATTTTTTGATAGATCGGCAGTAATCTTTTGGAGATCAAGTTGGCGCGAATTTGTGGGATTCCGTAGACAACAGAAAACGCAACAAATGAACCCCAAAATGCGACTAGTGATGCATGAGAGACATGACCTAATACCGTTAAACTTAAGAGATAGAATGCGAGGGAGATTAAGCAAACACTTAAAGCCGCACGTTGATAGCTCAACACCAAAAATCCACCGATAAATGCAACTATCCAGATGAGTGTCATTGATACTTCCTTTTAGTGATTAAGCTTTGTAACTATGAGGGGACGTATGTAAGTTGTCAACTTACGCACTCTAAAATAATAATTGATCAGCGTAAGTTGACAACTTACTAACGTCCCTTCAGGCTGCTTGTTAGCCCGCGCTACGCTTCACTAGTGTCCGGGAAAAATTCTCAAGAAAAATAAGAACATAGCTGATTACTAACGGAGAATCGATTAAGATTCTCCTCCTCTACCAAAAGGAGTAATCAGCTATGAAAGCAAAGAATATCGTGTTTCAGGATTT
>CAIQCE010000290.1 GCA_903870185.1 uncultured Gammaproteobacteria bacterium | reverse complement strand
GGCTTCCCGATATGAGTGGTATTGAAGCATGTAAACACATAAGGAAAAATTCTACTTGCAATAAAAATACGCCCATTATTGCACTTTCAGGGCACATTATTGAAAAAGAAGAGCAAGCTTGCATAGATGTTGGGATGGATGCTTTCTTGGAAAAGCCAGCATTATCAAAAGATTTTATCAAAATATTTGATCAGTTCTTAAAAAAATAGTATCGTAAAATTCACGAGTTTAAAGATTTCTATGTTTCTGTATTATATAGAAATGAATACATTTGATAGCATTAAAATACACAAAATAAAAAATAATTTACTGAGCTACTTAGGGATGGATCAAGATTGCAAATTTAGTGAAATTATAATAAAAAACTCAGAAATAATTCAAGTTAATAATCAAGTTATTAGCAATCCATTAGATAGGATTAAGGTTGATAAATTAAGTTTTAATAAATACAATTCAAGCACAACTGATAAGTTGATTGAAATTAAATTATTAATGCCACCCATAATAATTAATTTAAATGCTGATAAAGCCTCATTAAGTTTGGACGAAATTGAGTATTTTAAATCCCATGGTTCTAATGCAACTATTTTTATTCACGGTTTTAGTACAAAAGCAGGTGGCTATTCAAATCAATTAATCAATGCTTCGTCCAATATATATCAGGGATTGGAATATAGCGACTCATTAAGGACTATTTATATTGATCCGAAAAAAATAGCAAATCAATATTCAGATGGATACGAAATTATTGATGACTGCCATTTAAATGGAACTGAAGCTCATAACTGGTTTATCCACATGGAAAACAACCTAAATATTGCAACAGGCCAATTTAACAACAAGGATTATAGATCATATTTTCGTTTAATTAATATAATTTGGCCAGGTGATCTTTTTTTCGGGAATTTTATTGATGCCGAGGATAATGCCGATCAATCCGGAGTTAAATTAGCTAAGGTCATCAATCAGCTAAAATCGCATGACATAGAAGTTAATATCATAGCTCATAGCTTAGGTGCACGTGTGGCATTATCGCTTATGCAAGAATTAGCTAGTAAGGGGAGCGTTAACTCGATAGAGCATGTAATTCTATGGCAAGCTGCGGTCCCTAATACAATTTTAAATGAAGACCCCACTAAAGATAGAACGGTGAAATATAAAAGTCATTTTACGCTTGCTCATAAATCTTGTAAGAATATTACAATTTTGTACAGTCATCGTGACAAAATATTAAAATACATATTTTATTTGTCTGAATATATTGGGATTTCAATTAGACAGTTTATTTATCTAAATGAATCAGTCCCCTACTATTCAGATATGCTGGATAGGGTTTTTATTGAAACATGGAAAGCAACAACAAAATATTTGGAGTATGTTAATTTAGAATCAAAACACCTACTGCAAACTGATGATATTGACTATGATGATTTATTTTCAAGGATGAAATACAATATTGATAAACTAATGTATCCAATAAAAAAACCTCTGGCGATGGGGTACCAAGGGGCTGATACCAGTGACCCTATGATAATGAGATTGATAAAAGAAAAGAAGTTATTGCAAATTAATCAAACTTTTTTAAGCTCACATTCAGGAATGAAAATACCAGATCAGGCAATGAAAGTGGTCTATAAGAAATGGATTATAAATAAATACACTGTGATCAATAAATTTGGAGGGTATGTTTTATGAATATTAATTTTATACCTGATTTTTTAGAAGGATTAATCATGGTTATTTCTACTATCAGCTTAATCACCTATGGAATATTTCCATCGATTATCGCTATTCCATTCTTTTCGTTATTGGTTATATTGAAACCAAAATATGAATCAATTATTATTGCTTCTGCTACATTTTCGTTAATAATATCAACTGGCTTCTATGTATTATCTTTTCAAGTTGATTTAGATGAGTTTTGGTTGTCTGGTATGGCATTATTTATCGCTAGCATAGGTTTTAGCCTATATATTTCATTATTTATTTCCTATTTGCTCACTAAATTCAAATCTAAATAATTTTTATTTTAGCCCAGTATACATTTTCATTTGAAATTGGCTCTTCATTTTTATCATTAGTAGGATTTGAATTAAAATGTTTAAATAATAAAACATCCTCGGAAGCTGAAGAAATGCTTCCCTGGTGAAGGGTTCCATCATTAATGCAAGCAGCAGGAATGCCATTTAAGTGAAGACCCGAAGCGCCTTTATTGAGCATATCAACTGACAAATGACATGTTGCATGGTCGCCTATCCTGGCAGCCGATAGTCCATTAATCATTATATTATCAGAGCCCTCTAATATTTCACCTCCTAGATGGGGTGAGCCATCAAGATTAAACTGTGGGCATAAATGTAAATCTGTGATTCTTGATAACCCCCCTTCTGAACTGTCTGATTCACATACAATTTCAATTTTAGCTGCATTTAGTGAGATACTTTTTGAGCTTATTTTTAAGTTGCTTTTTCTAACATTAAACTCTATATCTTTTGAATAATTCTTATATATTCCTTTTTTAGACAATATTATTTCATTTGAAACTACATTTGAAACAATGTTTTTATCATTGTAGATGGTTAATTCTGATATGATTTTTAAATATAATTCTCCTTCTGAATGTAAAATGGCTCTCATTTGACTTCTATTATCTATAAATATCGTTTTATGAAAGTATGATGCTATTTTGTTTTCTTCTGAATTAATTAATTTTGACTTATTATCAGGATTATAAATGCAATAATATTGCATGTAATCAATGATGCATTTTTTATTTATATTGATTAATGAATTTATTTCTTCATTATCATTAAAATATATTTTGTTATCAATTTGTGTATATTTTGATTTTTCAGTATTTTTACTAAATTCTTTATTATTTGAAATTAAGTTATAATTGTATTCACATGGTGAGCTTTTATGATCGGATTTTATCTGAATTGAATTTGATGCTATTAAATAGGATTCTATTTTATTGCCACTAACTTTCAAATTTACATTAATAACCATATAAATTTGATTATTGTTGATAAATGAGTCCCCTGCCGACCAAATTCTTAAGCTTTTAATGGTTATGACATTTTTATCATATGAAATGTTTTTCACCCCAATCAATAAATCTGACTCACAAATATGTAAATATTTATTTATAGGTTGAATCTTGTCTATAATGGTGATTTTTGATTCATAGTTTGTGGTATCAAAATAGTATATCAATTCATTGGATTCAATGGCTATATTAAAAAAATTATAATCAGACTCATTAAGTTGAAAATAGCTATTTTTTATTGATTTGTTGGATATTTCTATAGTAGCATCAAGACATAGATGGTTATTAACTAACTCTTCTATTGTGCAATTCTCATATTTCATTGATTTTTTTACAAATAATTTATTGTAGATTTCGGGCTTAATTTCAACTTTTATGCAATTTGATCTTTTTTCTTTTTTAACTTTCGTTATGATCCCATGGTAATATCTACCATTGATAGATAAATATGCTTTTTTGGCTAATAAATTACTGGTATCAAGTTTGGTGTCGGTGACAATTTCATATTGATTGATTTTTGAAAGTGTTTCACTAGAAGTGAAATTTTGAATATAGATAGGTGATTCAATACCTTCGATAGTACCCCACTGTTTATTCGGGTCATTTTTCATCCCTTAATTTTAATCAGATATTCTATTCATTATCACTCGTTGTTTAAGATTTTCTTAACATTTTCTGGTCAATAGCTTAACTAATTTAATAATTTCTTAAGATTGGATACGTAGCATAGGTACTAAGAGCGAAGTAATTGATTCAAAATCAGAGGAAAATATCATGGCCCATATAGTTAAACCTGTTACCCCCAATAGCTTAGTAAAAGCTAAGCAAAAGAATGCTGATTTACCTCCAGAGGCTTGGGATTTAGTAAATGTTGAGGTTGATTCCTTAATGGCTAAGTCTCCCAGATCCCATGTAAGTCAGTCTGCTATTAACACACAAGGTTTTTTTGCTAATAAACGACCACATCAAGAAACTCGCCTATCGCAACAAAATAGCCCAAAAGGGTCTAAGATATAGAGTTTAGTACCGCCAAAATCCCGAGTTGCTTTGTCAGCTCGGGATTTCCCCTTTAGTAGTATGATTTCTAGCCAATTACCTTATTTTTTGTTACAGTCTAAGTTCACTTGGGGGCGACCTGGTTTCGACGTGGGTTACAAAACCTGAGGTGCATGTCGAGTTGGTAACGAAACTCGTAAATAAAAGTTACAAACCAATAATTGCAAACGATAGCAATTACGTTGCAGTAGCTGCCTAAAAACAGCTCGTCGTCCTAAGAAAACGACACAACCCATCAACAGAGTTCGCTTATAGACTCTGGGCCTTCTAGGAGGCAATGATGGTCATCTTATATAAGCTCGTTAAGCAATCATGGCCCATGAGATCTTGATTAAAACTATAGGGCTCGCAGCGATTTTAACCTGCTCGTCGGTAGGAATCCTGTCAAATTAAAGACGTAGCTAAACATGTAGTACCAACGGTAGCGGATTTGCGGACGCGGGTTCGATCCCCGCCGCCTCCACCAAGTTAGGTTCCAGTAACATCTATTAATGTCCAGAAATACAATAAAAATTAACAAGTTAACGAAATCTCATGTCCACTAAGATCCATTTAAGTAGACTTGAATCCACCCCTGTTTGGGGGTATAAATGGGGGTACATTGCACTGCTCGAACTGGAGATACCCCCAAATGGCCCTAAGTGACGTTACTTTGCGTAAAGCAAAACCCCAAGATAAGCCCTACAAGCTCACAGATGAAAAGGGGCTGTTTCTATTGGTTAACACAAAAGGGGGGAAATACTGGCGACTAAAATATCGCTTCGAGGGTAAAGAAAAGTTACTGGCTTTAGGGACCTACCCTGCCCTATCTCTTATGGAAGCTCGTAACAAGCGTGAAGAAGCGCGTAGGTTGCTTGCGGATAACACTGACCCGGCATTGGTTAAGCATCTTGCTAAACGCTCTAATTTAGAGGCAGCTGAAAATAGTTTTAAACTTATTGCCTGTGAGTGGCATGCAAAATATTCTAAAAGTTGGTCTCCAGGGCATGCTGACAGAATATTTACCAGGCTTGAAAATGATATCTTTCCTTGGGTTGGCAATAAACCTATTAGCAAAATAGGCGCTTATGAGTTATTAACTGTATTGCAGCGTATTGAAAATAGAGGAGCTGTGGATACAGCTCATAGAGCCCTTCAGAACTGTAGTCAAATATTTCGATATGCGGTTGCAACAGGAAGAGCTGAACAAGATCCCACCATTAATCTTCGTGGTGCTATACCCCCTGCCAAACAAAAACACTATCCCACCATTATTGATCCTAAAGAGATAGCTGATCTATTACGAACTATTGATGGTTATGAAGGTCATTTTATAACTAGATGTGCGTTACGATTAGCTCCTTTATTATTTGTAAGACCTGGCGAACTAAGAAATGCTCAATGGTCTGAAATTAACTTTGATAATGCTGAATGGCGAATCCCTGCAAAAAAAATGAAAATGCGAATTCCGCATATTATCCCTCTCTCAGCTCAAGCTTTATCGATATTAAGAGAAGTGCATGCATTAACAGGAAATAGGGTCTATGTATTTACAGGTATACGCGGTTCAGATCGACCCATGTCCGATGCTACGGTTAATGCTGCTTTGCGAAGATTAGGTTATGCCAAAGATGAGATAACTGGCCATAGCTTTAGAAGCATAGCATCTACAATATTAAACGAGCAGGGATGGAATCGTGATGCTATCGAGCGACAACTTGCTCATTCAGAACAAAATAATGTGAGGGCAGCCTATAATTATGCTGAACACCTCCCACTTCGAAAAAAAATGATGCAGTATTGGTCAGATTATTTGCAATCATTAGTCACTAATAAACCTGCTCCTAAATCTGAAGCTATCAATGATACTTCGTATTTTCAGAACTCAAAATTGATCTAGATGGTATTTTTCAAAAATGGTATAGGTTGAAAGATAATTTTGTAGCAGTTTTAATACCTTTTCAAGGTATAGATGATTAAATTTAGAAAGGTCCGATAAAGTGTAAGTAAGCTGCAAATTATAATTATGAATCCTAGTCGATAGTATCAACATAAGCACAACAAATATTTAAATATTTCACAAAAATTCTTTTTATTCAAGATACTATAAAATCCATTCAAATAAAACACCTCATTAGATAGTTTGTTAATTTAACCAGTCGTTTGATGAATGATAGCTTATTGAATAATATAGATATCATAAATATATCTATCTATTTCACCCAAACCTTCCCCCTGAACTCTAGAATATAACTGTTGGTCATCTTGAGTGTCATTAAGCACTTAAGTGAACAAACAAGTCTTTAAGTATTTTAATAAAACATTAAGGAGAAAAAATGACTCAAAAAATTTTAAGATTTACCACAGTGAAAAATATCACAGGCTACTCTCGATCAGCTATTTATAAAAAAATTTCGCAAGGATCATTTCCATCTCCTATTTCTCTAGGTGAAAGAGCCGTTGGTTGGGTTGAATCGGAAATTAATGATTGGATAGATGAGCGTATCAATAAAAGCAGAAGTAAATAAAAAAAGGAAAAAACAATGAAATATACAAATACTGAAATGCTAGATTTTTTTTGGAGTGCCCCAGAAAAAGCTTTATTTGATCAAAATGTAATTGCTGTTGTTACAGCACTGTCAATTTCTTCACTGCAGCGTGCCCGGTGGGCTGGCTTTGGGGGACCTTCATTTATCAAGATTGGCCGATCTGTCCGATACAGAAAATCAGATGTGTTGGAATTTCTAGAAGCCTGCAAGCCCTTCAATTCAACCACAGAAGCTCAACATGCCAAGGAGGCCTTGCAATGATTCATTATAACCATATTTCAATTGATCGAGCAGCCCTCCCCTCACCTCGGAATTATTACTCTGAACAGTTTCCCGATCTAAAGCTAGGCTCTGTATGGGCGACAGTTATATGCCCCTTCCATGAGGACTCTAAACCTAGTCTTAGCATTAACTTAAATGAGGGCTATTTTAGATGTCACGGCTGTGGTGCCAAAGGTGGGGACATTATTTCCTTTCATAAACAACGAAACAAAATGAGCTTTATCGAAGCCTGTGAAGACCTGGGAGTATTAGCATGAATACAACCATTAAAACAGTTGAAGCAGAAGTTAAACGCTTAGTGGCAGGAAAAATAAACCAGGGCTTCTTAATAGAAGCGATACATACCTATACCGATGCTGAAGGGAATCCACTGTATTGGCGGATTCGACTTAAAAATCCCAAAACAGGTGAAAAAGTGATTTGGCCCTTACACCAAAATGCAGAAGGACAATATATCTTAAAAGAACCTGCCTTCATGGGTAAAAAACCCATTTATAAACTGCATACTTTAAAAAATCATCATGAGCATTCCATTTGGGTTGTCGAAGGTGAATTTTGTGCTGATCAATTAGAAAAGCTGGGACTTGTCAGCATTACCTCGGGTGGGGCAGGCAGCGTTGCTACAACAGATTGGTCTCCCCTAAAAAATCGAGACATCATCATTTGGCCTGACAATGATGAAGCTGGATCCAATTATGCAAACCAAGTGATACGAGAACTACAGAAACTGGGCTGCTCAATTAGTCAAATAGATGTCTCAAAGCTTGGCTTAGCTGCCAAAGAAGATTGTGTAGACTGGCTTAAAAATCACTCCACTGCCACAGTAGATGATATTGAGAACCTACCTTCGCTAAAGGTCCAAACAAATGAGCCCTCTGGAAAGCGGGATCTTACCCATCATGCCTCTAATAAGTCCTCACACTTATTACTGGAACTCATCAAAAACTTTGAATTCTTTCATGATGAACAAGGACAGGGTTATGCCAGTTTTAATTACAATGGCAAAAGTGAGACCCTACCAATCCAAAGCCAATTTTTCAAAAATTGGCTTTCTCAGCAGTACTGGGAAAAGCAACATAAACCGGCTTCTGAAAGTACTTTGCAAGAAGTCATTTCTATATTGAGCAATAAAGCTCAATATGAAGGAAAAAAGCACACACTTTTTACCCGCGTAGGATATGCAAATGGGAATATTTATCTCAACCTTGCCAATGAAAAAAGCCAAGTCAT
>CAIQCE010000289.1 GCA_903870185.1 uncultured Gammaproteobacteria bacterium | reverse complement strand
TTCCTGTACCATTACCGGTTCTATCGGCTCTCAAGGTTAAGGTGCCGGTTCCATTACCAGAAATCTCTGCATTCACGTTAATATTTCTATCCGCCTCCAGGTACAAATCATTATTCGTATTATTCGTAATAGCAGAACTGACGGTGATATCCCCAGAATCCGTTCCACTTGAGCTTGTCGAAAGTTTCACATTTGTGCTCGCTAAATTATCTTCAAGCATTTGAGCCAACGGAGCATCGATAGTGATATCCGACGGATCCAAGAGCCACATTCCAGCCCCTAAACTACCTTTAGTGCTTGCTTTAAAATATCCAAAATCTAAATTTTTACGACTGGAAGTTTCGATCAAACCACCCTTGCCCTGCGCACTATTCGCGCTATAGTTACCTGAAACTTTACTATTCTGCTCACTCCACATCACAATATGGCCTCCGGTCGCATTCGAGCCGGTACTGTCCGCGTGTATCTCAGCGCCCTGATCAATCGTTACCGTTTGGGCTTTATATAAATCGCCTTTTCCTCGTGCAGGACCACCCACCTCAATCTCACCCGCTGTCGCTCCACTCACATCTAAACTCGCGGTATTACCAATATGGATATCGTCTCCCAACACCTGGATTTTTCCGCCAGAGGCTGTCATCGAACCGGTATCATTTACGCCGCCGTTCTTGGCCAGCAATACAATCTCGCCATTCTTCTCTTGAACACCACGCGCTTCAATTTGACCGCTATTACTCACTACTTGATTCAACACATGATGCGCTTCGGTGGCACTCAAAAATACGCGATGCCCTTGAATGCTACCCGTGTTGTTAATTGAGACTGCTGTCCCTTTCTCATTCATCACCGCAATTGGCTCATCTACTTCATAACCCAAGATCGCGTTGTTCCCTAAATTCAAACTCACATGCGAACCTGAACCCACTAAGACTTCACCTACTTCCGCATTAATCACCCCATTGTTTGACACCTGAGGGGCAAGCAAGGCAATCAGATTTGAGCTCTGCAAACTGCCATTATTCACGATGCTCCCGGCTGTTCCATTGGGATTGGCATTTTGATTGAAATCATAGTGCGCGGCGAGAAAATCTGGGTCACTGATATTGAGCGTACTCACGACTAAAGCGGCGGTATCCAATTGAGAATCTTTGCCAAACACCACCCCATTCGGGTTGATTAAAAAGACTTGGCCGTTGGAGCTTAAATTTCCCATGATTTTCGAAGGATCCACACCCGTCACTCGATCAAGTTGAACGCCGGAACTATTCGCCATATTGATTTGAACAGATTCGTTTGGATTGATATTGAAACTATCCCAGTTGATCACCCCTTGTTGACTGCGTTGATCGATCACCATCGAACCATTCGCGTCACTTGGATTGATCGTGATATCTCCCGATTGGATCTCTCCGCCTGTCGGGTTCGCCTGCGCCACCGCCATCATGACGCTCAAACTTAAAGTGGATAAGCGGAATATCGATCTAGGTTTCATATAACTTCCTTTTTAAAATGACCAACTCAAATTAAAGAACAACTTTAAATCCTTATCAGTATTAGCGCTAGGTGCCTTGGTGAGTGGCGCCGCTAACATGATTGAAGCTTGTAAGCCATGCTTTAACACAAAATTAAAACCTACCCCAATCGATGAACCACTGGTATCTATATCTTGCCCTGCAACCGGTGAATTCACCCAAAGCTCACCTATGTCATAACTCACAAACGGCTGCAACTGACTTAAATAAGAAGGAGGTGCTAGATCATAACGAAGGCTAATAGAGCCCATGACACCCTTATCTCCAGTTAATTCTGAAGGTTGATAAGCCATGCCATAACTACTGCCTCCATAACCTAATTGTTCCGATACCGGCAAAGAATCACCGGAATACTGTCCGTTTGCTGAGAAAAGTAAACTGGTGTGCTGAGTTAAATAACGTAGATGTGATCCGCTTAAATTAAACTTAGTGAATTCTTGAACGGCACTCGTTCGAGAAGGCAGTTTGGCATGCACTCCTTCAAAGGGTATACCCTGAGTTAACATAGATTGTAGTTGATTAGAACCACCCCAGCTCAAGCCATTATAATTCAAACCACCCTGCACGCCTGTAATCAAATCATTAAATGAAGGTCCCGTATTAAAACTACTCTTATTCTGTACGTGATATAAATTAGCTACAAAAGAAAGATTATGATTCAGCGAACGTAATATCGGTTGGGTGATCCCTAACATCAATTGCTCTAAATGACCTACCAGCCCTAAACTTCCATAAGATCCATTGGGCGCTGTTCGAGTTTTCAAAAAGGATGCACTGATCTGCGTTCCTTTTTCTCCCAATTGCACAGCATAGTTAGCATTGAGATAGCTCAATTCTGAAGCATGAGGAGCTGTCGTGGCTGCAGTCAATTGAAAACGATCGGCTCCAAATAAATCATTAACCCCTACTTGAGCTAAAAGTTGCTTGGGCCCGACATTTTGGCTGCCACGATTATTAAAGTTCAAAACTCCTTGCACCGCTTTTCGCTTAACCGTTACATCCATAATAGAGGCACCTGGATTTATAGGGTCAGCCCTAAGATTACCCTTCACCTGCAAACCAGGGATATCATTAGCTAATAACAAATAACGCTCTGCCATTTTAAAATCAAAAGCTGACATATTTTGAATGCCTGCCAAATAACGTAATAATTGTTTTTTAGCACCTTGTGGAGAATCTCCACTCAACTCCACTCGACTGATATGACCATCAATCGCTTTAAACTGCACGGCTCCATCCTTGATGTTGATTCGCTGGGGCGGAATAATAACTTGATTTAGAAGATAACCAGACTCTCGATATCGATCTTCCAGCTGACCCGCTAAGGCTTGAAGCCCTTGGAAATCAATGGATTTTCCAACGACCGATTCTAGTAAACTTCTAGCACAAGCAGGGATAGGAGCATCTCCTCCTGAAAGGTAAATAGATCTAACGATAAAATGACCTTGACCGGTACTTGAAAACTGAGGGGGTTTAGCACAGGTGAAAGCGGCTTGTTTCACACCGACTTTCTGCGGTGAAGCAGCTTGAATATTGGCATTAATTTGTCCAGCAACCGCGGCAGAGTTCAAATCAGCAGGCACTGAAGTAGTTGCTTGAGCTAAACTTGAAGATCCAAAGACAATAGCAAAACCTGTCAACGCAATTAAATTCCTATTCACAACAGCTCCTCTTAATAAATTCCTTTAACCCTGTCTGCAGACAAACAACTTAAGAGTCTAACACATAATTAAAAAATTTCATTCTAGTCCGTTACACGATTGCGAATATAGGTAGGCTCCACTTCCTCAGCCTTACTATATTGTTGCTGCTTCCAACGCTCCAGCGCGATAGGCAACATCGCACTCGCTAATGGACTTAGATCAGGATCAATCGTTAAGCATTGTGCGATCAAAGTGGCTCTGAACTGATTCTCATAAACTCTCCATCCATTACCCGCAGCCAGTAAAGATTCAATGCCAGGGCAATTAACCTCGGCTGGAGCTGACAAGGAATCTTGAATCGTAGCCTCCATCAGCCCTTCTTCACTTAATTGATAATAACCCCAATAGATGGCCTGCATGCGAGCATCTATGGCGGGCATGACTGACGGAACTGAATATTTTTCATAAGCATTTTGAGCCAAGGCTTGAAGACTGGAGATTGAAATAACAGGAAGATCGGCGCCAAATGCCAAACCCTGAGCCACACTAGACGCGACTCTCAAACCGATAAAACTACCGGGGCCTTGGCCAAAAGCAATCGCATCTAATTGGCTCAATAGTAAACCTGCCTCGGTGAGTACCTGATCGACCATTGGCAAAATACACTCGGCTTGCCGCTGAGGGACAAAGGCCTCAAGAGTGATTTTCTCTCGAGCCCCATCCATCAGAGCAACTGAGCAAATTTCGGTGGCTGAATCTAGAGCTAAAATTCGTGGCATCGTGCATTCTAACCTTAAGCCATGAAGATTGACAAATTGAAGATAGATCGCAAAGATAGGTCATGCAAATCATCGACCTACTCTATCAAGCAGATTCCAGTGTCTATTTTAAGCCGCTCTCTCATCGCCCCTATTCCATTTGGTTAGACAGTTGCCGTCCTTATCAAGAACGTGGGCGTTTCGATATTATGGTAGCCGAACCCGTTCAAATATTCGAATCCCAAAGTTTGGAGGTATTGAATCAAATTCAATCTATGCTTCAAAAATATAAGACGACCCAACCTAAAATTGAAGTCCCTTTCACTTTTGGGGCAATGGGGTATTTCAGTTATGACGCCGGCAGGATGTTAGAGAATTTAAATGATCGACTACCTCGAGACATTCCCTTGCCCATCGCCACGATAGGCTTTTATGAATGGAGTTTAATCTCCGATCACGAGCTTAAAAAAACTTACTTAATCCATCGATCTCACGATACAGCGGACATCGAAGCTGTATTAAAATTAATAGACTCTCAAGAACCTGAACCCACCCCCTTTAATCTCGCCCATCCATTCGAAAATGAAATGAGTTTTGAGTCTTATCAAAAAGCCTTTAATGCTATTCAAGAACATATCACTCAAGGTGACTGCTATCAGGTTAATTTATCCCAACGATTCAAGGCACATTACACTGGCTCAATTTTTTCAGCTTATATGAAACTTCGAGAAAAAAGCCCCGCCCCATTTTCCGCGTTTATGAGTTTGCCTCAAGGTGCTTTTTTAAGTCTATCGCCTGAACGATTTCTACAGGTTACTAATGGCACCATACTGACCCAACCCATTAAAGGAACATCCGCCCGCTATTCCGATTTTATTCTCGATCAACAATCTGCCTTGGCATTAAAAAATAGCGTTAAAGATCGAGCCGAAAATCTTATGATTGTCGATCTATTAAGAAATGATCTGGGACGCTGCTCGATACCGGGCTCCATACAAGTACCCCAATTATTTGAGCTTCAAAGTTTCAGCAATGTACACCACTTAGTCAGCTCTATCACCGCACGACTCAAACCTGATTTGGATGCCATCGATTTATTTAAAGCTTGTTTTCCCGGGGGTTCAATCACAGGCGCCCCCAAAATTAGCGCAATGAATATCATTGAAAATCATGAGGCTCAGGCTCGATCTCTCTATTGCGGCAGTCTCTGTTATTTCTCAGTGGATGGCAAGATGGATAGCAATATTGCTATTCGAAGCTTAATCGCTGAAAATTCTAATTTATATGCTTATGCAGGTGGTGCTATTGTGGCCGACTCTGATTGCAACAGTGAATACCAAGAATGCTTACTTAAAATTAATAATCTACTGAGAACATTATGAATCATGATCAAACTCAACCCATACTCTCTGTTTCAGAACTCAATGCCTATGCTCGAGCATTACTGGAACAAGGTTTAGGTGAAATATTAATTGAAGGGGAAATTTCAAATCTTTCTCAACCTAGCTCAGGGCATTGTTATTTCTCACTTAAAGATTCCAATGCTCAAGTACGTTGCGCATTTTTCAAAATGCACCGTCAACGCAATAAAATAAATTTAGAAAATGGAATGCTGATATTGGTTCGAGCAGCGGTCAGTCTCTACGAGCCTCGCGGTGATTATCAACTGATTGTGACAGATTGCGAACTCGCTGGAGAAGGTTTGCTACAACGAGAATTTGAGCTACTTAAAAAACGCTTGAATGAAGCGGGCTTATTTCTAGAAACTCATAAAAAACCACTGCCCTCATTTCCACAAAAAATTGGTATTATTACTTCTTCAACAGGGGCCGCCGTTCGAGATGTTTTACACATATTAAAACGCCGATTTTCTGCTATACCGATTATTATCTATCCCGCTCAAGTTCAAGGAGAACGAGCAGCCTCTCAATTAATTGAGGCCATTGAAATAGCCAATGAAAGAAAAGAATGTGAGGTCTTAATTTTAACTCGAGGAGGCGGCTCCTTAGAAGACCTTTGGTGCTTTAATAATGAAAAACTAGCCTATGCTATTTTCAATAGTGAGATTCCCATCGTCACAGGCATTGGGCATGAAGTGGATTTCACAATTGCTGATTTTGTGGCCGATTGTCGAGCACCTACTCCCTCAGCAGCAGCTGAATTGGTAACTCCCAACGCAAATGATTATCAAAAACATTTAGTTCAGTTTCAACAACGATTAGTAAACTTAATACATTCTTGTATACGTCACTCCCAATCGGAGCTTAAAAATTTAGAAAAACGCTTGACTCATCCTCGCCAGCAATTGGAAGAACAAGCGCAATCCTTAGATTTACTTGAACAACGTTTGAACTTAAGCATGAGAAATTACTTACAAAAACTTCGGCTAAAATTACAAACTTCTATTTCGCACCTCGATGCGATTAGCCCCCTTAATACTTTAAAACGAGGTTATGCCTTGATCACTAAAGTAGGTCATGAAGAATTTATTCGTAACGCAAATGAACTGAAAAAAGGCGATTTAATTGAGGTGCAATTCTCAACAGGTAAAATTCAAGCTGAGATTGTATGAGACCGTTACCCCTTGGTTTAGCGGGATCTATTCTTTTTTACATTTTTCCTAGCATCTCTTGGATCCTCTGATCAAGCCAGAGGACAACGGCATTACAAATACGGATAAATCCAAAACTGGCTGAAGGTGCCAAAATGGCAATGAACCAGATTGCTCAAAAGACTTATCTCGCGAATTTAGAAAAGAATGCGGGTCATAAAACCCTCAAAATTGCCTTAGCCTTTTGCGGAAAATATTTTAAATTGAAGCATAAGGAAATTCATTAATTTCGACACTTAAAACTTTAGCCTTCTACAAGAACCCTGCACCGATAAATTGATTGTGTTTTTGATTCGCTATTAAGGGTAAACTAGCAAAATTTAATTTTATCTTTTAGATTCGAGGATAAGCCCTTGCCAAAATCTGATCAATCGAATGGAATTGCACTAGGCGTGATCTCTAGATCCACTAGAGCTTCAATGGTTCCGGCCGCTTTTGTGCCGGTTCGTCCCGGGCATGGTGTCAGAGGCGGTGTGGTTTCTAGCCGTCGTTCTAAAGCCTCAGCACCGAGTGAGCAACGAGCAGCTGCTTCAGTTTTATCCAGTGAGGAATTAGCTCTAACCCGAAATTTTGCGAGTACCTCAGCTCCTGTGTCGAGTGGGCAGCGAGAAGCTACTTCGGCTTTATCGAGTGAAGCACTCGTTTTATCTCCAGATTCAGTGAAGGCTCTAGTTCATCAAGAGCAAGGCATTTCAGCGGCTCATTATACCGCTGCTTGTTTAAAAGCTTTTCAAGAAGATCCTGATTTTACAGGGCCTCATTTAAAGGCTTCATCGAATTCTATTTTAGAAACGCTAGGAGCAGGAGCCCCTTTGCGTCGATTGAGTTTGAAAGCAAAGGGCTTAAAAGAAACTCATCCTGAAGAAGCGTGTTTATTGCTGAAGCATTTATTGGATTTGCAGTTGAATCTTTCGGTGATGGGAAATGTATTAGATTTCCCTGAGCAGGCAGCCGCC
>CAIQCE010000288.1 GCA_903870185.1 uncultured Gammaproteobacteria bacterium | reverse complement strand
TTCTCCCAGAGGGGGAAGAATAATACCTGCGGCACTTGCTTCCACACCGTCGTCCCGCGGCTAGTCCGCGGGATCCAGTAAATAGGTGTAGGTCGGGCTGTGCTTTTCAGGCCCGACAAGCCTGTTCTTTAATTTGTATAATCAAAACCCTGTGCCAACTCTAACTCTTCCGGCGTATTGATTTCCAATGTTCGTTCTTCAGTGAGACAAACTCGAATTTTATAGCCGTGTTCTATCGCGCGAAGCTGTTCGAGGGCTTCGGTTTTTTCCAGTGGAGTTTGTGTCAAAGTCGTATATTTTAATAAAAAATCTCGTTTGAAGGCATAGAGCCCAATGTGATGATAAACAGGAGCTTCAGTGTCCACTCTGAAATAAGGAATCGGTGATCGTGAAAAATAAATCGCATTGTGATTGAGATCAGTAATGACTTTTACAGCACCGGGATCAGTGAATTCATCTGGGCTCGAAATAGGATAGGCCAATGTGGTCATATCGGGTAATTCACCACGTAGATAGGGTTCTACTAGCTGCTCTAACATTTTGGGTTTTATAAAGGGCTCATCGCCTTGAAGATTAATAATGACATCCATCTCGGGAAATTGTGCAGCTACAGCCGCTGTTCTATCAGAGCCAGTTTGAATATTGGGATCAGTCATCATAAATTCACCGCCACAACTTTGAATGACTGCCGCGATTTCTTCTGAATCAGTTGCTACGACGATTTTAGTGAGTGCTGAGCAGCGACTCGCATTTTCATAGGTCCATTGCACCATCGGTTTGCCTTGGATCTTCAGCAGAGGTTTTCGAGGTAGACGAGTGGAAGCAATTCGACTGGGAATGACACATAAAATTTTCATCGGCAGTGACCTATTGGATGATTGGGTAGGGGAAT
This sequence comes from uncultured Gammaproteobacteria bacterium, assembly GCA_903870185.1. Lineage (GTDB taxonomy): Bacteria > Pseudomonadota > Gammaproteobacteria > Coxiellales > Coxiellaceae > CAIQCE01. The sequence goes on along the minus strand of CAIQCE010000288.1, from coordinate 6,894 downwards.
GATAATCGGTGGGGGTTGTGCCGGCAAGTGTTAGAGTATGTGTGGTGCAGATAGATTTTACAGCGAGGCAATAACTGTATAACTGGATCCTCTGGTCAAGCCAGAGGACGACGGCTTATGGGTCAAGCGAAGCGCAACGCAATGGGCCAAGCAAAGCGCGGCCTAAGAAATCAATATATTCTAGAAATTATGAAAAACGAGATTATCGGGCCTGAAAGGCGCGGCCCGACTTAAGGATTACAACTTTTCTTTGATCCTAGCTTTCTTACCACGGAGATTACGTAGGTAATATAACTTGGCACGACGTACATCACCGCGACGTTTCACGGTGATGCTGTCGATCTGAGGGCTGTAAGTTTGAAAGACTCGCTCAACACCTTCGTTGTGCGAGATTTTACGGACGGTAAAGGCCGAGTTTAGGCCACGGTTACGTTTAGCAATCACGACTCCTTCAAAAGCTTGAAGACGTTCTTGTTCGCCTTCTTTCACTTTGACTTGAACAATAATGGTATCACCAGAAGAAAAGACAGGAATAATTTTGCCTGCCATTTGTTCGGCTTCAAGTGCTTGGATAATCGTACTCATGTTGTAATCCTCAAATTATTGAGCTTTTGGGGCTTTCCCCGGTTGCTCTTGTATAAATTCTTCTAATAAAGCTTCTTGTTCTTTATTTAAGGTGCACCTTTTTAACAGATTTGGACGTATTTGCCAAGTCTTACCTAAAGATTGTTTCATTCTCCAGCGTTCGATGGCCGAATGATCCCCACTTAGCAGGACTGAGGGGACTTTTAGCCCTTCAATTTCTTCCGGGCGAGTGTAATGAGGGCAGTCTAATAGGCCGTTGACAAAGGAATCTTGCTGCGCGGATTCCTCGTGACCCAATACCCCGGGCAATAAGCGTGTTATGGCATCTATAAGGACCATGGCGGGGAGTTCTCCGCCACTCAATACATAATCACCAATGGAATACTCCTCATCGACCTCGAGCTCAATAAGGCGCTGATCGATGCCTTCATAACGACCTGCAATTAAGATTAGATGAGGTTCTTGAGCCAGTTCGAAGGCCAAGGATTGATTGAATTTCCGGCCTTGTGGGGAAAGATAAATGACTCGAGGGCAAATAGGGCTTGCGGCCGCTTTGGCGGCATGGATGGCCTTGCGAAGAGGTTCCACTTTCATCACCATCCCAGGTCCGCCGCCGTAGGGGCGTTCATCGACTCTGTGATAAGCATCCTCGGTATAATCTCGAGGGTTCCAGGATTGGAGTTCTATGAGTTTTCGTTCTTGGGCTCGGCCGACCACCCCATGATTTAGGGCGTCAAAGGTTTCAGGAAAGAGGCTGATGAGATCAAATTTCATTAGAAGTTAGGATCCCAATCGACAATTAGGCGTTTATTTTCAAGGTCAATGGTTTGAATAACCTGTGGAATATAGGGAATCAGGCATTCAGACTCCCCCTTCAATCTCAATACATCATTGGCACCGGTCGCCATGACTTCATCAATAACACCGAGTTTTTTATTATTTAAGTCATAGACTTCAATCCCTATTAAGTCATGCCAATAGTGTTCATCAGGGGCTAATTCAGGGAGCTCTTCTTTGGGGATCTGTATTTCAGCATTAGTATAAAGACGGGCCTCTTCAGGGGTTTCACAGCCTTTGATTTTGGCGATAAAGCCGCCGGCATGAGGACGAGAGGCTTCTATTGCCACGACTTCTGTTGAGCGCGGATGTTTTAATGTCCAGGTGGGATAGTTTAGGATGTTTTCAGCAGGATTAGTGAAGCTGATGACTTTGAACCAGCCTTTTATCCCGTAGGTTTTGCCAATTTTGCCGAGTGTGATTAGTTGGGGCATGTGTACGACTACTTCTTGACTGGATCCCGCGAACAAGTCGCGGGACGACGGGTTAAGGCAAGCAAATCATGCCCACCAAAACCTTATCTTTATTCAGCCGCTTTTTCAGCTTTTGCTTTCTTGGCTGGCTTTTCTGCAGGAGCATTAGCCGCTGCTTTTTCAAAGTCTTCAATCAATTGTTGAACGCGTTCAGAAGGCTGGGCTCCCTTTTGGATCCAGGCTTGAATGATTTCTTTTTCAAGTTTCAAGCGAATAGCAGCGCCTTTAGCGACAGGGTTGAAATAACCTACTCGTTCAATAAAGTGGCCATCACGTGGGGAGCGTCTATCTGCAACGACCACATGATAAAAAGGTTTCTTTTTAGCCCCTGATCGAGCCAATCGTATTACTACCATGGTTTCTAATACCTCTATAGTGTCTGAAATCGAACATTCCCAAATGAGTCTAGGGGAATGAGGCGGCCATTCTACTCAAATTTTTGGTCATTGGAAAGGTTTTATGAACAAAATTAGAAATTAGGGGCAGACCCTAGTTTGGGGGTGGGTCTTTTATAGGGAGTCCTGCAGCCAAATCGGCAACACCCGATTCAAGTAATCCATGAATTTCCAAAGGCCTACCCGGTGCTCTAAATTGCCAAGGGAGTCAATTTTAGCCTCCGGAAAGGCAATGCCAAAGCCGAAAAAGCCGGGGGCAATAATGCCAGTTTTATCATCATATTTAAGCTGAGCTAGGCCTTCAACAGGGATTGCTCGTCTGGTGAAGCCAGTGGCATAAATTGCATGGGTACATTCCGGCAGATATTGATTTAAATTCTCAGGATTGGAAATCACACGAGTTAAGGCTTCAGGCAAGGTGCCATCGATGTGCTCCCTCGCCCATTCAGCCGTTGTACCCTTTAGGCCGGTATCGTCGAAGAGTATTTGATCTTCTAGATAAACGGCATAACGCAACGGTGAGCGATAAAAGTTAATGAGTTTTTTAACTGGAGTGTGCTCTAATAAATTTCGAATGATAATGATGGCTGAATGTGAGGAGCCAAATACCGCGATAGTATCTTCAGGTTGGCAAGTTTGAGCCAGTTGCTTAGGATTCAAGGCTACTGTCAGAGGTAATTCTTTCACAGAGGGCAATGCTAGAGAATTAGGCTCGCTTCCAATTGCTAAAATTACTTTGTTGGCTTCAATCGTGTTCGTTTTTAATGCTAAACGCCATTTTCCTTCATGAGTTTGAATTTTGTTAACGCGAGTCGTAAAAGTATTCACTTGGGTTTTTAGATGATCACTGATCCAAAGCAAGGGTTCGGCAGCTAATGCCAGTAAACAAGTTTTATTAGGGTCGCATTCTTGAATGGGAAAGTGAGGTGAATTTTGATAACCAAAACTTTGTACTTCATGAAAAAACCGGTTAAATAAATCGACCTTGGTATTACTGGAGACTTGAGTCCATTTAGTTCCAAAATCGCCGACTTTAAAATCTGGGTCAATCCATGCGATTTTTTTGGGATCAATGTCGTGATCGATCAGCTTGCCGATAGCAGCTATCCCTGCAGGGCCTGCACCGATTACAGCCCAATCAAAGTGTTCGTTATTCATCAAGGATTTCCAAATAAGTTTTCCTGTTGAGTATGAAATGTAAATGAAGTATATTCACAACGCAAATGTAAATGTAAAAAAGTTGGTTTGAGATTGAGCTTTTTTTGTATTTGATGGTGTTTTTAGCAGATTATATAAGGAGATTTAGGTGCTAAAAAATTTCAACAAGATGTTTTTAAATCCTATTTTTCTCAGTGTTCTGACTCTTATCTCATTGCTATTTTTTTCTTTGCATTTAAGGCAGGCCGAATTTAATAAGACCCAAGGAGCAGAGAATTTAGAGGCGACCTATCATGTGCTTCTGACAATCAATGCTCTGAATGAAAGCCCAGCAAAAAATCATTGGTATCTGCCAGCAGTTAGCTTAGGAACTCAGTTAGATAAACATACCCCTTGGGGGGCAACTATTCCAACAAAAACAGGTGATTATATTTATACCAGTTTTCCTTCAGTGGGTTTTTTAGCGCCTTATCTATGGTTTAAAATATTTGGGTTAGAGGTTTCAATAAAAAATTTAGCATACTTTAATTTCTTTCTTCAGTTTTTTAGTATTCTAATTTTGTTTTCATTCTTGGTTGATCTTCTCAGGTTGAATAAATGCAGCTCTTTCGTTTCAGCAGGTGGGGCTTTGATTGGTGCTCTGATAGGTATTTTCAGTCGTGAAGCTTTTCAGTCCTATGGTATTATTTATTGGTGTCAAAGCTTCTATCAGTTGATATTAATTTCTTCTCTTTATGCTTTATTTAAATATTGGGTGAGTGAAACCAAACATAAGCAGCTTAGTTATGCCATTGTAATCGCAATAATGGCTTTTTTAGGTCCATTCGTAGAGTGGACTGGTTTTGTATTTAATGTTGGCTTAGCTTCTGTTCTTTTGCTGAATAGTCAAAAATCTATTCTTTCAAAAAAACTTGCCATTTGGGTATTGATCGCCACAATCAGCGCAGGAGTATTGATAGTGTTTCATTTTAGTTTGGCTGCAGGGTTTGACCAAACTATAAGTGCACTTATAAATCGATTCTTTGGTAGAAGTATTGAGGCGGGATGCATTTTGTGTTTGGTTTATGGTTATATTCATTCATATGGTTTTTTTCTTGCGCCAATGTTGCTAATTCTAGCTTTCCCATATTTTAGTAAAACCTTAGAAGCCACAAAAAAGAATAAACAGATAACATTGTTAATAATTGTTGCAGCGAGCGTACCTTTGCTTGAGAATATTGTTATGCTTCAACATGCCTTACAATTTACTTTTGATCGTTTAAAATTTATTTTTCCAGCCTCAATTATTCTCGCTTTTTTATTTGCATGTTTTAATGCAAAGGGACGTGTCATTTTGGTGTTTTTTGTACTATTCTCAAGCTTTTTTGGTTATAAAGCGTATAAGAATGATTTGAGTGAATATTCCTCCTGGGCTATGATTGATCTCAAGAATAGGCAGCTTGCGGCGCGAATCATCGGGAAGGTTGATCGTGATTGTACTGTTTTCATTTCAAATGTAATCGTTCGTGGTTATGCCAATTTGCTTTTTCATCGTGCAATTTATGAAAAAAAATCTGCTCAAGATGCTTTTAGGCTAATTAAAGAAAGAAATGCTTGCTCAAGTGTTTATTTGGAGAGCAAATTGGTATTTACTGATATGCCCCAATATACAAAAGCAATTATTACATATAAGAATGGATCTACGATTGTTCTCGAATAATGGTGCCAGGCACGGTGCCTGGCACCAAAAAATTAATCAGATTTAAAAGAAGATAATTGGCTCATTAATTCTGGGGGTAATTGACCTTGAAGCGCCTGCATTTTCTTCGCCATCTTATCCCCTTTAAATTTCTTCATCATTTTCTGCATTTGCTCGAATTGTTTCATGAGCTTATTAATTTCCTGCATATCTCTTCCCGATCCTAATGCAATTCTACGTTTTCGTGTGCCAGTGATTAAGGCGGGAAAAGTACGTTCTTTAGGGGTCATAGAATAGATAATCGCTTCCATGCCAACGAAGAGTTTGTTGTCCATCATTGCAGCAGCCTTCGGCATTTTTCCAAGTTGAGTGGGCAGTTTGCTGAGGAGTTGTTGTATTCCGCCCATCTTATGCATTTGTTGTAGCTGTGCGAGAAAATCATTGAAATCAAATCGATGACCTTTTTGCATTTTTTTAGCGAATTTTTCAGCTTGAGCCTTATCGACTTTTTGAGTGACCTCTTCAACTAAGCTGAGGATATCGCCCATGCCCAAAATTCTCGAGGCGACTCGTTCAGGATGAAATATTTCGAGCGCTTCAATTTTTTCACCGACACCCATAAATTTAATCGGCTTGCCGGTAATCATTCTCATGGAGAGGGCAGCACCTCCTCGCGCATCGCCATCCATTTTAGTGAGGACGACACCCGTGAGTTCCAGTTTTTCGTTGAAAGCTTTTGCGGTGTTAGCAGCATCCTGGCCCGCCATGCTGTCGATGACGAGCAGGGTTTCAGTCGGTGAGGAGAGAGTACTGATCGCATGGATCTCATCCATCAATTCGGTATCAATATGGAGGCGGCCAGCGGTATCGATGATTAATACATCCAAAGCTTGCCGTCGAGCTTGATCTAAAGCACGGCTAACAATTTCGGTGGGAGATTCATCGGATTGGCTTGGTGAAAGATGGACTCCGATTTGTTGAGCTAATGTCGCAAGTTGTTCTATAGCAGCTGGGCGATAGATGTCAGCAGAAACCATCATCACCGATTTTTGATGTTGTTGTTTAAGGAATAAAGCCAATTTAGCCGCTGTGGTTGTTTTACCAGAGCCCTGTAAACCAGCCATCAAGATTACGATAGGAGCTTTTGCATTCAAATTAAGTTTGGACTGACTGCCACCCAAAATCTCGGTCAATTCATCATGAACAATTTTGATTAAAGCATCCCCAGGCCGGAGACTGCTAATCACTTCCTGCCCAACGGCTTTCTCACGTACTTGTTCGATAAAGGTTTTGACCACCGTCAGCGCCACATCGGCTTCCAATAAAGCTAGGCGGACCTCACGAAGCGTTTCCTGGATATTATCCTCGGTAATTCGGCCTAAGCCTCGAAGCTTATCGATGCTTTGCTGTAAACGTTCGGTGAGGTTGTTAAACATGTCTCAGATACCTTGTGAGTGAAACGGGAGGGCATTATAACGAGATTTTGTTGGAGGTGCCAGCTGGCGTACCAATTGTAGACTGCTGCTATTGTAGGTTGGTCCCAAGCGCAGCGCGGGCCAACGTATATAGCATGTAGGTTAGTGCCAAGCGTAGCGCAGCCTAACGATCCCGTTCTTTTGTAGCGCCAAGACTAAAAGAATATGTTGTTTTTTGTTAATGAAATGGACTCATCCACTTCTAAGATATACGGCGTCAAATTAATGCGCCAAAATGATGCTGTTATAGCATAACATTTAACAACTGAAGGGAGAGTCCAAAATGAATATTA
>CAIQCE010000287.1 GCA_903870185.1 uncultured Gammaproteobacteria bacterium | reverse complement strand
GCTAGCGTGGATAAAAGAGTGTGACCGAAGGGCGCACTTAAACGTTGGATTTTCCAACGTGTGCGCCGAATTGATAATTCGGAAAAGAGATTAAAAAAATTATTGGAGAAAAATTGCTATGGCTATTTTTCATTTAAGTGCACAGATCATTGGCAGAAGCAAAGGTAAGAGTGCTGTAGCAGCAGCGGCTTATCGTGCCGGTGACTCATTGCATAATGAATGCCTAGACATGCAATTTGATTACACCCGAAAGCAGGGGATAGCCTTTTCAGAAATTCTATTGCCTGAAAAGGCACCTGAATGGATGGGTGATCGTCAAACACTTTGGAATGCTGTTGAGAAGCTTGAGAAACGGAAAGATGCGACCTTGGCTCGTGAAATTGAAGTCGCCTTACCTCGGGAATTGAACTTAGAACAAAATAAGGCTTTATTGCGTGACTACTTGCAAACTAACTTCATTGATTTAGGCATGGTAGCTGATTATTCCATTCATGACCTTGATGTCGGTAATCCACATGCTCATATCATGTTGACGATGCGTCCTGTTCGAGGAAATGGCTTTGGCTTTAAAGCTCGTAAATGGAATTCAAAGGGCTTATTTGAAAGCTGGCGAGAGCAGTGGGCGGTGTCCACGAATCGTCATTTGGCATTAAATGGTTTTGATCAGCGTATTGACCATCGATCCTATGCGGAGCAAGGTATTGCTTTGGAGCCAACAATACATCGAGGTTTTGCGGTTGAACACAGCAACAAACCTGAACAGTTCGATCGTTACCATAAAGTTCAAGAAACTCAAAAGCGTAATTTACAACGTCTGCTAAAAGATCCTAGCATTGCCATCGATCTTTTAACTCATCATGAATCTGTATTTAACCATCAGGATCTTAGTAAATTTGTTCACCACCGAGTGGGAAGCTTAGAAGAATTTAATCAATTGAAATGGGCTATTGAGGCCTCTAAGGAACTTATTAGTCTAGGGGTAGGCTCTGATGGCAAGCAATATTATTCCTCTCAAAAAGTCATTGAGCGAGAGTGTGACTTATTGGATTGCTCATTTCGACTTTCTAAATCCAAGCGACACCAGTTGAAGGCTGAGAATTTTCAATTTATTGCTCGGAACTTTGACCTTAAAGAGGAGCAAACAGAAGCCTTTAATCACATCTTATCAAGCTCTGATCTTTCCTTAATTGTAGGATTCGCCGGTACGGGTAAGGGCTATCTCATGGACGCTGTTCGTGAGGCTTATGAAGCTGAAGGCTATCGAGTGGTGGGAGCAGCTTTAGCGGGAAAAGCTGCTGATGGATTAGCTCAATCAGCTCATATTAATGCTAAAACGATTGCTCGCTTTCTCTTGGATTGGAACAATGATCGAGACACTCTAAGTCACAAAACAGTATTGATTGTCGACGAAGCCGGGATGATTGGTGCTCGACAATTACAATTATTATTAGCTGAGGCAGAAAAGACAGGGGCCAAAATTATTCTTTGTGGGGATCCCGAGCAAATCCCTTCGATTGAAGCCGGTAGTCCATTTCGATTCTTGCTCGAGCGAATACCGCATAAGTTCTTAAAAACAATTATTCGACAAAAGATTGATTGGCAACAAGAAGCGACGATCCAACTCTCCACTCAAGAGCATGGTAAAGCCTTAGATCAATATTACACGAAAGGGCATATTCATACGGAGGAAACCCGATCAGGAGCATTGGGGGTCTTGGTTAAGGCTTGGTTTGATTATAGCGAGGCTAATCCTAAGAAAGAGGCCATTATGATGGCCTATCGAAACAAAGATGTCTTGGCCATGAATCAGCTTGCGCGTGGGTGTCTAAAGTCCACTAAGAAGCTCACTCATGAAATAACGATTGACCAAGGTGAGCGAGGCAAGATACTGATGGCTCAAGGTGAGAGAATCTTATTTCTTCGGAATGAAAATTCTCTCACGATCAATAATGGACAGTTAGGAACCATTACTCATTTAAAAAATCACTCTATTATCGTTCAGATGGACCGAGGTGATACTTTGGCTTTTGATACTCGGGATTATCAGGATTTCACCTATGGATATGCAGCAACCATTCATAAGCTCCAAGGGGTTACGGTGGATCAATCCTTTGTATTAGCCACTCCTCATTTTGATCGGTTTATTACGAATGTCGCTTTAGACCGTCATCGTTATGGAGTTGAAGTCTATTGTGGCCAGGATGATTTCAAAAGTTATGAGAACTTTAAACACACATTAAGTCGGGGTGAGAGTAAAGTGCTGGCAGTTGAGTTTGCTCAAGCCAGGGGCTTAGATTATGGCCTAGAAGAAGATCAAGGTGCTTTAGTGGAATCTAAACTCGATTTCAATACGTATTATCAAAAAATCACCCGAGAGGCCCAGCCCATAGCTAACACCATAGCTGAAACTTTTTTGAAAAATGAATTTAATATTGAAAACATCACTAACAAAAACTTTCAATTTCATCCCGCTGTTTGGGAACGTGAAACTCAAAGCTATATGCCAGCACTCATTGTTAAAGCACTGGGTTATCAGCCAGGCTTAGGATTGGATACGAAAGGTCTACAGGTACATTTTATTGATCCTGAAACCACTAGAAGGCCCGATCTTACTTATCCCATTCGATACAGTGGATCTACAGATGCCATTGTGATGTTACAAAAGCCCAGTGAAAAAGATGAGCGTTGGTTTATGGCCACCGACTTAGAAACCGGTTTAGCAATTGCTCAAGCGAATCCCACGATTCGAGTCGCTTGTTTAGCGTCAGAGCAAAATTTTGAGCGTAATCCACTCAGTAGTACCAAAGGTGAACCGTTGATCTTTTGTTCGAATCAGAATCAGAACAAAGCCTTTATTGAAAAGGTGGTCGATGTTTTTAGTGAAAAGGGATTTGAAGTTAAAGTGGCCCAGCCTCAGTCCCAATCAACCTTTGCAGAACTGTTAAAGATAGAGGGCAAAGAAGCTGTTTCTAAATCCTTGAACTCAGCTAAAGAATGCGGTTCTGATGAATTGAACAAAGCAGTCTTGTTTGTGGTGAATGAGTTCACAGAAATGGATAAAGAATTAGAGAAGGCTAAGAACACACCCTATGCTGCAAATCGCGTAGCGGCTCAAGAAGAAATCGAGCATTACGTTCAAGATATAGCTAAAAATGAAAGACTACTTCGATTGCTTAAAAAGCAAAAACCAGAGCTCTATAAAAGAATTGAGCT
>CAIQCE010000286.1 GCA_903870185.1 uncultured Gammaproteobacteria bacterium | reverse complement strand
CGCTTCGCTTTGCCCACCCTGCATTTTTTAATCTGCATTTCACTAGGTTTTTTCAAACAAATGTTTTAGAATAGCGCCGACCTAAGAGTAGGCGTCTTAATAAAAAGCGGAGAATAAAGATGAGTTCAGCTAATAGCAATTCTATAAATCCTCTCAATGACTATTATAGTGCAGCCTCCGATATTCGAGAGCTACTCGCTCTCAGCCATAAAGCGGTGGATTTGCATCTTTCTAAAATCACAGCGCTTCGTGCTCGGCTAGAAGCAGAAGAGGCTCAGCTCTGTGAATGTTTAGATCGAGAACGCCGATTGTTGGTGGAGCTTCAAAGTTATGGTTATAAGCAGCGTTCTTCGCTGGAAGTGATCTGTAAAAATTAAAATTGTTAAAAACAACTGATGGGTCTGTTTTATTTGTTGAGCCTGCCGTTTTTCTATGTACAATAGGGCTGCCGAATATCTGTGGCACCTTATTTTTCCCACTTGGAGAATTTAAAATGAAATATATGAATTATTTGAATGTTGCTGATGCTACCAAAGAAGTTATTGAAAAACGAAATAAGAGAATCCAGCTTGAGGCAGAAGAAGCCCTCGCTAAAGAAAAGGAAGCTAGAGTTGTGGCTGAAGCCAATGCCCCTGATGCTGATGCTGGATCAGCAGGTAGTCAAGATGATCTAGAAGCTGAGGCAGGTGCTGTTTCACGTATTTCTCCATTAGCAAAAACCTCTTCTTTCTCAGCTAGTGGTGCAGGTAGCCTTAGCGTTACTGCTCGTAGTCTGTTAGAAGCATCAGCTCCAGTCGATCCAGAAGTGGCTAAAAGAGCGATTGTTTTGGAAATGATCAAAGCGATGATTGACGTCTATCGTAAACCGGGGCTCTTACAGACTAGAAATTTTAAACCTGTATTGGATGGCCATTTAGCAGTCCACGAAGCAGATTTAAATTTAGAAACATTAGTAAGCTTTTTAGCAGAAACCGGAAGGAAAGAAATTGTGCTGGTTGCTGCAGCGGCTCCAGCTGCACCTGCACCTGCACCTGCACCTGCTGTAATGGCGGCTGCATCAGCAGCATCTGCAGAGATTTTATCGTCTGTAGTAGTACGATCACCTAGTTCGGATTTAGCACCAGCAACTGCTGAATCGGCTGCTGTTGCAGTTTCAGCTGCCCCTGCAGCTGCAAAATCAATTCGAAGAAGTTTAAATGGAGACTTTTCACATCTATTAGCGGCTATCTATAAGGTCCTATGTGAAGCAGGATATGAGTCGGATGCTGAGCCATTAAGTCATATTAAAGTCAGCTTTAAAGGTAAAGAGGTACATGCCTTAGGTGAAATCCTCGGAGCCCCTAGCCGTCGATTAGCGCTTCATAATAAATTCTGGCGACTAGCCAATCAAGTAGGCAAGCCAAAACAAAAACGAGCTGTAGCAGAAGCAGCAGCAGCAAAACCAGAGTCAAGTGAAGTCTCTGCTGATGCATCAGTTGAATCGAAAGCGGCAAGCAGTGCTGGCATGTCAGTTCTAAGTTCAGCTGCAGCAACAGCAGTTGTGCCAGCAAGGGCGACTGAATCTCCAGTAGAAGAAGCTCCATTAGTCGGTAATGATTTATTAGCTGCTCAAATGGTTGCTATTCTTAATGATTATGCTGAAGGTGGTTTTAGGGTTGGGAAAGCATCAACTCGAACTCATTACAACACCGCTAAGCAACTAGTAGCGCTACTGGATCCTAAAGATGCTGCTGAAGCAGCGGAAGCAGTTTCTCTTGATTCTGCAGCTTTAGGTGAGTCAGCTCCTCCTACTGTGTCTGCTCGAGCACCTATTGTTGAAGTTGAAAAGGGTCCTAAATGGGGTAGCGCAATTGATCTTTTATCTACAATTGTTAATAACCCAAAATTTAAGATTACTGGACATTTTGGGAAAGCGCTTTCAGCTATTTATTTAATGGCTAAAAAGAACTCTGAAAACATCGGTAATGAGCTTGTGAAAATTTTGACCCCTGCTATGAATAGAATTGCTGAAAAAGACGCGGCTAAATCACGAAGATCGACAGACGGCGCTGAGACAGATGCGACTACTGTATCCGAAGCTGAGGAGGCGGCAGCAGCGCCAGCTGGACTTCCAAGAGACGCTGAGCATAGCACTGGAAGCACTGCAGTCGTTGTTCTTGGCTCGCCTGCTCCTCTTTTAGCTTCTACAGCTAGAAGACGTAATAGGGTGGCAGCTCAAGAGACTGCTGCAGCGGGAGGTGATGCTTCTGCTTTGCCTGCTAGCGCCGCCGCTTTCCACGAAACAGCTGGAGTGTCATCATCTGTTGTTGCTGGGTCAGTTCCATCCGCAAGACCTGCTGGTGCTTTTAGTTGGCTTGGTCGCCCTAGACCTGCTTCTTCTCCAGCTTCAGATTCAGCTTCAGATTCAGCTGCAGCGGCTCCGGCTGCACCTAAGCAAGGTGGTGTTGGTTTTGGTGCTGGTTTACTGAGAACTTTCGGTATTGGTGCATCAGTAAAGGGTACTGTAGAGGCCGCTCCAGTGGTTCCTGCAGCTCAACTTTCAGCTTCAGCTCCGCAAATATCGAGCTATGTTGCTTCTTCTTCTGTAGTAGCAGGTGGTGGGCTTCCTTTGCCACAAGCTGTTGCGACTTCTGCAACGGAAGCTGCTCCTGAAGCAAGTGCTGCGGCTCATCCAGTGGCAGCTCCTGCTGCTACTACCCCGCCAGCGAGATCATCTCGTGCAGCGGGGAGTCCTGCTGCGTTTACTCTACCTCATGTAGCGCCTGCAGCTGATGAAGCGGCAGCTCATGAAGCAGCTGCTCATAGTGCAGCACCTCAACAACAAAGTCCGGCGCTTTGAAGAAGCTCTTAACATTGCTTAATAAAGCCAATCGTTAAGTTCGCATAACCCTTGCGTTTGTAGGCAGAATCTGAGATTTTAAGATTCTGTCGGCAGACGTGAGGGTTTTTTAATGGACTATCAAGGTTATCTGAAGCTTGCAAGGAATAGGCGTGCTGAAACTAATTTAAAACTTTCTATTTTCAGCTCCACCACTACTTCTGATTATCAAACTCGCAGTACCCTGCAACAATTTCGCCGATTACTGAATGCCTATAAAGGCAGTATCTGGAGTCGAAGAACTTTTAAGGCTGAAATCACAGCCCTATTAAATAATCCTAAAACCACTCTTGATGAGATTCTAGTTCAGCTCAAAGCCTTGGGTGAATCCAAACGAGTGAAGCCCAATGGCACTTTTCAACATTTATTGGCGGCTAGCTATCGCTTGTTATTGGATAATGAGTTGCCTGAACAAGCTCGATTATTAGGAAATCTTCGGGTGTCGATTCTACCTGCCTTCAGTCTCAGGGATGCGATTCCCTTGAAAGTTTTAATCTGGGAAACTGATAAGACCTTGCCGACTCAAAAATATCAAATTTATATGTTGCGTGGAAAACTTGCGGGAATGCTTGTACCCCAGAAAATGGCGGCTATTTTAAAGGCCTATGAATTAGGGGGCTTTACTCCCCTTGGGATTAATACTCGAACTCGAGTCAAAAAAGTAAGTGCTCTTAGAAGAATATTAGAGCGTTCAGGTGTGGAAGAAGAAGCTGTTCGTGGTTTGGCAGAATTAGCCGCCGGGGCTAATAATAGAGGAGATTTTAAGGCAGCAGTTGCCGCTATTTATCGATTTTTAAGTCCTATGCTTCGTTCCCTTTTGTGTGATGTAACGGTGGAATTAGATGAAAAGGTGCAGACACTGAAGGACCATTTTCCTGATTTGAAGGTTGAAGCCTATGTTATGAAAGATCCATTGACTGAGGAGCAGCAGCAGGAAAAAACCCGTTTGAGAATCTCACATCTTACTGCTGAAGCCAAACAAGGAAGTCAGCCTGATCAATATTTAACCGCCATCGAAGTTTTGTTGGAAGAGTCTCATCATGATCATAGCGAGGCATTATATTTACGGGCACTGGAGCTCTCTTCCGCTATCTTCAGTAATCCTGGTTCTGCTGATTTAGATCCTGGTGTTGTTCGGAAATTAATGAATTTAATCGCTTTGCGGACCCCTGGCCCTAATGATAAGGAGCGCAGCCATATCTATCAGCTGGGCACGGGAGACGATGCGCCTGTTTCCCAAGCTCCTTATGGGATGGGTAATTCAGGGTAATATATTAAAAATCATGCACATAGAGTGTAATTCAAAATCATCAGTCTAAGAACCCCATCTTATCTATTCAAATAATTCAATATCCAGTGGAATTTTATATATTTACTACTATAATGATCTTCGAAGTGGAAGAAAGTGGTGATTTGTGGGGAATGGTGGAGCAACGATGTTTAGAGGATTAACAGCAGTCAATTTGGATGGAAAGGGGCGAATGGCAATGCCAAGCCGCTATAGGACTGCTTTAGAAGGTGAGGCGAAGGGAGTTTTAGTTGTCACCATCGATACTGAACAAAATTGCTTATTGTTATACCCCTACCACCAGTGGGAGCTGATTGAGACTAAATTGGAGGCTTTATCAAGCTTTAACCCTGTTACCCGTCGAATCCAACGTTTATTGATTGGACATGCGACTGAATTAGAGATGGATGGACAGGGACGGATTTTGCTACCGGCTTTGTTAAGAGAATATGCGGGCCTAGATCGGGCATTGATGTTGGTAGGTCAAGGTAAGAAATTTGAAATTTGGGGTGAGACTCAATGGCAGAAAGGACGGGAGACCTGGTTGGCTGAGGAGCTCGGTGGTGAGGAAGGGATGCCTGATGAATTACGACATTTGTCTTTGTGATGAAGAACGTACACGAATCGGTACTCTTACAAGAGGTGATAGAAGGGCTGAATATTAAGCCTGACGGTTATTATGTCGATGCGACATTTGGGCGGGGAGGCCATAGCCGAGAGATTTTGAAACACCTGAGTCCAAAGGGTCGATTGTTAGTGATCGATAAAGATTGGGCAGCCATCGAGGTGGCAAAAGCGTTAGAGTCAGAGCAAGTTCAAGTAGAACATGCTCATATTGCAGAATTAGGAAAGATTGTGGAGCGCCATGGTTGGCGAGGAAGGGTAGACGGAATTTTATTGGACCTGGGTGTTTCATCCCCGCAGTTAGATGAGGCTGATAGAGGCTTCAGTTTTATGCAGGATGGACCCTTGGATATGCGAATGGACCGGATGCAAGGACGAGATGCCGCTAGCTGGATTAACAGCGAAAGCGAGTCCGAAATTGCTCGGGTATTGTGGGAGTACGGTGAGGAGCGCTATTCAAGACGAATAGCCAAAGCAATAGTGAGGGAGCGGCTCGAACAGCCGCTGATGACGACAGCGAAGCTCGCTGCCGTGATCAGTGGAGCTTATCCTTCACTTAAGCTTAAGCGTCACCCAGCCACTAAGAGTTTTCAAGCCATACGCATCTGGGTCAATGATGAATTAAATGAGTTGCAAGAATGTTTGCAACAGAGTTTAGAAATATTGTCGGTGGGCGGACGGCTGTGCGTTATTAGCTTTCACTCCCTGGAAGATCGGATTGTGAAACGCTTCATACAACATGAAGCAGGACATGATCCCTTTCCCAGTGAAGTTCCGGTGAAGAACGTGCAGCTTAACCGTCGGTTGAAGAAATGGGCTTCGATTAAGCCTAGTGAAACAGAAATTTCAAGAAATCCTCGGGCACGTAGCGCTCGATTGAGAATAGCGGAGAAAACAACATGAATATGAATGCAGCCACTCGAATTTTAGATCTTCAGGAAAACTTGATCGCTCAAGTCACTTTTAATTTTTTCCAAATCGCACGCTCAGGCATGGGCATTGGAATTATGATTTTTTTATTATTAACTTCGGCTTTTTCGATTATTTATAGTAAAGATTTAGAACGTCGATTGTTTATTCAGTATCAGGAAGTTCAACAACAAAGAGAATCTTCTTTGGTAGAGTGGAATAAATTATTGCTCGAGCAAAGTACTTGGTCCGCTCAATTGCGCATTCAAAATATCGCAAATAATGAGCTTGGAATGGTGACGCCAAGATCGAATGATATCACCATGGTCGCTGTAGAATAGTCAGACTCCCATGCAACGAGCCCCTATTTCTTGGAGATTTTATTTTCCAATTGCTTTATTGTCATTGGTCTTATTCGGTCTATTCTGGAGGCTGATTGAGCTTGGCATTATCAACAGAGATTTTTTATTAGCGCAAAGCACAGCACGAATCATGCGTACCATGGAAATTCCTGCTTCTCGTGGAATGATTTTTGATCGTAATCAAGAGCCACTCGCTATCAGTACACCAGTGGAATCCGTTTGGATTAATCCTAAATTATTTTCACCATCTCCCGCTCAATTAAGTGTGCTATCAAAATTTTTGAGTATCCCGAGTTGGGTGATTAAACAAAAATTGAAAACACAAGCTAAGCATGAATTTGTTTATCTCAAGAGAGGTTTGGTGCCTGAAAAAGCACTAGAGTTGAAGGCGCTTAAAATCCCAGGTGTTAATTTTCAGCAGGAATCTAAGCGTTTTTATCCGGAAGCTGAGATTGGGGCTCATGTGGTGGGATTCACCAATGTTGATGATCGTGGCCAAGAAGGATTAGAGCTGGCTTATAATCATTGGTTACAAGGAATTTCTGGCAAAAAACGAGTCTTGAAAGATCGATTAGGAAATGTGATTGAGGAGCTAGAATTACTTCGCCCTTCTCAGCAGGGTCATAATTTGCAATTGAGTATCGATCAACGGATTCAATATGTCGCATATCGAGATTTAAAAGCAGCTGTTGAAGAATTTCATGCCAAATCCGGTTCTATCGTAGTCTTAGATGCAGAGACAGGTGAGATTTTAGCGATGGTGAATCAACCATCTTATAATCCCAATAGTCGAGGACATGTGCCAGTAGAGGCTTATAGAAATCGTGCCGTCACAGATAAATACGAGCCAGGCTCTATCATCAAACCATTTACCGCCGCCTTGGCTTTGGAAAGTGGGCGCTATAAGCCTAGTTCCACGATTGATACTAGCCCAGGTTGGATGAGGGTTGGAGGGTTTTCAATTCGAGATGAAGGGAATGAACATGGAGTCATGACATTGACTCAAATTATTGAGAAATCGAGTAACATTGGAGTTGCGAAAATTATGTTGTCGCTGCCCCCTCATGATTATTGGAAACTGTTGCGACGATTTGGGTTTGGAGAAAAAACAGCCAGTGGATTTCCAGGGGAAACGAATGGAACTTTGATCGATCGATCACACTGGTATAGCAGTGAGATTGCGAGTTCTGCCTATGGTTATGGAATGTCAGTCTCAGTATTACAATTGGCGCAAGCGTATAGTGTTTTTGCTGCAGGGGGCATATTACGTCCTGTGAGTTTTGTTAAACAAACTAGTCTGCCTGAAGGTGTGCAAATTATAAAGCCAGAGATTGCACGACAAGTTGCCGAGATGTTAAAAACGGTAGTGGCGACCGGCAGTGGAACTCGAGCACGAGTGCCGGGTTATTGGGTAGCTGGGAAGACGGGAACCGCGTATATTGCAGGGCCAAATGGTTATGATAAAAATCATCGATATATGTCTTCCTTCGTGGGCTTTGCGCCGGTGACTCATCCGCGGTTTGTGATTGCGGTTGCGATTACGGATCCTAAGGGCCAGCATTTTGCAGCGTATGTGGCAGCTCCTGTATTTTCGAAGGTGATGAGTGATACATTGCGATTATTTAATGTGAAGCCGGATGATTTAGTGCATTTGCATGATGAAGCCCCTAAGCCGTATATTTAATATGACGTAGGTTGAGCTGTTTTTGTAGGTTGGTGCCAAGCATGCATTGCATGCGCGGCCCAACAATCAAAATGTTTTTTGCAAAGACGAGAAAAAAGAACGTTAGGCCGCGCTTCACTTGGCACTAACCTACGTTAAGGACCCACAAACTTGAACCGCTTTCTATCACAGCTTCTCAAAGGTTTTTTAGATCCCGCCGAGATCCCTGATCTTAAGATCAAAGGATTATGCTTGGACAGCCGGCAACTCAAGCCGGGAGATTTGTTTTTCGCGTATCCAGGGCTTGAGGTGGACGGGAGAGTTTTTATCCAAGAGGCTTATGAGAAAGGAGCTGCTGCAATTGTATTAGAGGCTCAAGGATCAGAGGCTTTTTCGGAAAATTTACAAGACCTAGAAAACAAAGTCATATTATTAAAAATCTCTGAATTATCGAAGCATTTGAGTGAAATCGCTTCGCGCTATTATGGGAACCCCTCTCAAAAAATGAAGATCATTGGAGTGACAGGTACCAATGGGAAAACTTCATGTACGCACTTTATTGCTCATGCTTTGACATCGATGGGAATTAAATCCGCGGTGATGGGAACTTTGGGTACAGGGGTTTTGCCTCATTTAAAATCGAGTTCACATACCACTTTAGATCCTATCTCCGTACAGCGGGAATTGGCAGAGCTCGAATTAGAGCATGTAAAAGTAGTCGCTATGGAAGTCACTTCACATGCTTTAGTGCAGTATCGGGTCAGTGCGGTGAATTTTGAAATAGCAGTGTTCACTCAGTTAAGCCAGGATCATTTAGATTATCATGGCAATATGGAAAATTATGCGGCAGCTAAAGCTCGACTTTTTGAATTCCCCTATCTCAAATCGGCTATTTTAAATTTGGATGATTCATATGGGCGCGATTGGGCTCTGAGATTCCAAAGTGAATTAAAAATTATCGGCTATACTCAAGAGGCCCGGAAATTTCCACAGGATGCATTGGTGTCAGCAACGGATATTCAAATTAAGAGCAGCGGTTATGAGCTCAACTTAGAAACTCCCTGGGGGCAATCTAATCTCAATTTGCCATTGTTAGGGCGCTTTAATATCAGTAATGTTTTGGCTGTCGCGGGCGTGTTAGGAGTGCTGGATTGTCCCTTTTCTGAGATTACAGCCAATTTATCAAGATTAAAAAGCGTACCTGGAAGAATGCAAATTTTGGGAGGGGAGGCGGGTTTGCCTACTGTGGTTGTCGATTATGCTCATACCCCCGATGCTTTAGAAAAAACCTTGAGTACTTTGAGGGAAAATTGTCGAGGGAAGCTTTGGTGTGTGTTTGGTTGTGGGGGTGATCGCGATCGATTGAAAAGACCGATAATGGGAAGCATTGCAGAATCCTGCGCCGATCAAGTCGTATTAACGAGTGACAATCCTCGAACCGAAGATCCTCTGGAGATTTTGAAAGAAATCCAAGGGGGCTTCAACTCCCTAGGCTACGTTAAAACCCTTGAAGAACGAAGAGAAGCGATAAAATTTGCGATACAAACAGCCACTGCCGATGATATGATTTTGCTGGCTGGTAAGGGGCATGAAGACTATCAAATTATCGGTAGGGAAAAATTAAAGTTCAGTGATATTGAAGAAGTCCAACATTATTTAGATGAGAGAGCGCATGAAATTATCAAAAGCAGCTGAGATCCTTCGGGCCCAGGTAACTGGAACAGATGTAGAGTTTAATGAGATTAATTTAGACAGTCGATCGACTAAGCCCTCTAGCCTTTTTATTGCGCTCAGTGGGGAGAGTTTTGACGGACATGATTATATCGAGGCGGCTCATGAAGCGGGTGCCGTCGCCGCGATTGTGAGTCATGAGGGAGATTATGGATTGCCTGTGATTCGGGTGAATGATACACGTAAGGCATTTATGGATTTGGCGAGCTTTCACCGCAAGCAATTTAATATTCCGGTGATTGCGATCACAGGTAGCTGTGGTAAGACCACGACTCGAGCACTGGCTGCCAGTATTTTCAACCAATGCGGGGAAACTTTAGCGAGCCAATCGAGCTTTAACAATGAAATCGGTATTCCATTGACGATGTTGCGTTTGACTTCCAAAACTCAATATATGGTTCAAGAGATGGGCGCTAATCATCCGGGTGAAATCGCCACGCTCACTCATGGATTAAAGCCAACTATCGCTGTCATTACCTGTGCAGCACCCGTTCACTTGGAAGGGTTCGGTGATCTGGATGGGGTCGCTTGTGCCAAGGGGGAAATTTATCAAGGACTGAATCCTGATGGAATCGCCGTGATTAATCGAGATGATTATTATGCTGATTTTTGGGAGAAGCGTTCTGGCAGCCATCATAGCATTGGTTTCGCCATTGAGAATCCAGCCGAAGTACGGGCCTCTAACATTAGTCTAAACGAGATCGGCCAACCTCACTTTAAACTCACTATCGAAGGTGAAGCCATCGAGGTACAGCTTCAGTTAGTGGGAGAGCATAATATTTATAATGCGCTCGCAGCAGCTGCCATCGCTCATGCTGCTAAAGTACCATTGGCGGCTATTAAAAAAGGGTTGGAGTTGGCTGAGGCAGAAAAAATGCGTCTGCAAATTCAGCGAGGTATTAAAGGTATTCATTTGATCGACGATAGTTATAACGCTAATCCACAAGCGATGTT
>CAIQCE010000285.1 GCA_903870185.1 uncultured Gammaproteobacteria bacterium | reverse complement strand
GCACACCACCCGTAGCCCGAGTCGATTGGCAACTCCCTTGGCTTATTTTTCAAATATTAGCTGAGCCAGTCTCAATACTCACACGTGATCCCTCCCAGAATACTCTCTACCAACGAGCTCTTTTTCTGGATAATCTGAGAGTCGTGCGTTACTTTCGCGAAAAATTAGATCACTCGATCCGAGTCTATCCACGAGGAGCCCCTACAGAGATGACAGAAATGCTGGACCCAACCACGCCCATTCAGGACCGAAAAGCCTGTTTTCTTAAAGAAGTTAGACTCTTCACCTTTAATCCTGACGTTTATACTCAAAGAAATATGTTTAATCAAAGCATCAAGGATGTTCGCTTTCGATACATGCTAGTGGTTTCGATTTATGAAGCTTATCGAAATCGACATGCAGAAGACTTTGTATCCAGACGTTTTCTGCCCCCCGAAGCAAGAGCCATTCAAGAGGAAAATGAGCGGTTTCTAGCTAATTTGGAACATTTGGCGGATAAAATTAATCTGGTGTTGAGAGCTTTAAGAATTGCTGAGGAAGTACTTTCAAGATATGCAGAAAGGCGTCTTCCTGGCAAAGAACACCGCACGACCTTGGATCGCTTCGGTGCATTATTCGTCGATTTATTTAGAGGCAATGGCCCCACCCGAGAACAAATTGCCCGTCATCGCAGTCACCATGTACGTCGTTTATTAGCTTTCTTAATGCCACGATCTGATTACGATCATGTGGTACGTGAAAGAGCGGGGTTTAGTCCACTTTACCTCTATCATTTAGATAGAGATTTAGCCGAAGTAGACCGCATGGAAGATGCCCCTGAAAACGGCATCATCATGGAACTCTTTACTTTTGCCAAGCTATTTTTTGAGGAATTTGCAAAAGCCCAACAAGCTATCGGGGCTACTAAACGTGGGCAATTTGCAAAACTCTTTCAGCGTTTACAAAATGAGCATACGGAACTATTACCTAAAGTTTGTGAGGCCATCGCTTACCTAAAAACTCAAGCAGCTTTAGTCGTTCCCCGAGATAGCGATGGTTTAAGAATTGCTCATCCTGATGATGTCGGTTTCTCACCAGACAGAACCTTAGCTCTCATGAGACAAAGAGCGGATGAAGAAGCTGCCGTACTTGATCGTGCAAGAGAGGCTCGAGAACGCCTGGAAAGGGCAGCTGAAGAAGCGCGTCGAAGAGCAGAAGAGGAACGTCGAAGAACTGAAGGGGAAAGAGAGCGAGCAGATGAAAATGAACGCAAAGCAGAAAATGAACGCCGCCGAGCCAATGAACAAACAGCTGAAGCAGTAAGGGCCCAAAAAGCCCTTGAAGAGGAACGAGCTGCGCGTCTTGCAGACGCTGAAAAAAGAAGGGAATTAGAAGCTAGAATAGCAGCATTAGAAGCAGCTGCAGCAGCTCGAGCTCCCTCCCCTCCACGGACAGCACCCTTGCCCCCAGGAGGGGGGTCAGGAGATCCTCGGCTCTTTGCTCAGCCCACCCCGCCGCCTGCTTCAGGAGTTGAGCCTATAATTATGCCAGGAGGAACATCCAGTAGTGCTGCTCCAGGGAAAGGGTTATAATATGAACTTGAGCAGGCTATTAAGGCTAGGAGCTAAAATTTGAGAGAAGCTTATATTACCTTTCGACAAGCGATGAGCATTCGTTCGACGAATTCAGATGTTGAGAAATACATCCGCTTGCCCATCGCTCAACGGATCAAAGACAAAGGTGAAAATCCCCAAGCCCTCACTCAAACTCCCCCGACTCGCCACTATGCCTTTTTTCATCACTGGGCTTGGTGGCGCAATCGGTGGTGGATGCCTGATCAACGTCAGCGGTATCAAACCACGATGCACCTTCGTCTAGAGAATCGTTTAAAAGCTCCTGCCTACGCAGCGGGGGCTTTTTTGGGTTATTTAAATCCCCAATCGAGCCTCATGACGGGAGGAGTCGCTGAAAAAAACTACCTCCAAACTTTACAAACAGAGGCCCTTCGAGAAATCGATAAACAACTCAATCTCTGGTTCTGGCAACGATGGTGGGGCATTGGGATGCCGCAAGCAAACCCTCAATCAGTGAATGGATACTGGCTGCAACTTCGATCTATTCTGGCTTTACCCTTGGATGACTTGAAGGGATATGAAGCGGCTTTTTTACGACAGTCACAAGCGCATTTTCGGGGCAGCAATCCCATGCCCGCTCCACAGCGAGAATTAAGTGGATTAGAAGCTGCCCCAAGACCGGCAACTGCACCTGAGGCCGCTCTCACTCATCGAGTGGGTGCTGGAAGTGTACCTGCAGCACCGTCTACCAGACCAACAGAGCCCTCAGAATCTAAAGAAGCAGAATTACGACTAGAAGATTGGTGGTCCAAAGATCGACAAGACAAAATAGTAGATCGATTACGAAGAGGTGAAACGTTGCCACGTGAAGGATCTTTTTTAGCCGAACTGTATGGAATCGATCTCATGGCACTTTTAGGCAAAGGCGCCAGCCATGAAGCGGCTATTCTAGAGCAAATTAAGCGTCAAAAAAGAGTCTTATGGCGCTTAGCTCATCCCAATAGTGCTGCAGATGGAACCTTAAGAGAGGGGCCTGCTACACAACTCAGAACTTGGCTAGCCGATGAAGCTATTCAGAATTTAATCCGTACTGTGAAGCTCTTTTTAACTTCTACCATAAAACCCGCTACCGGAGCCGGCAATTGGACAGCCGCTGACGAAGAACACTGGGTGAACTATGTTTATGCACCCTTAGTGGAGGCTGCAATTCAAGCAGTGGAAGGACAAGGACAAGCTACGGATGCATTCAGAGATACCAATGATCGAGCGGCTGCTACAGTGGATGCTTTCAGGGCGACTAATGATACCAATCGAGCCATCTTAGACCGTGTAGGCGAACTGATCACTGAAGCTCGTGCTGATGGTCAGAAGAGGCGAAAAGAATTAGATGAAGCAAGGGACCAGATAGATGATTTATACCGTTCAAGAGGATTACCTATTCCCGATCGTGCAGCACCTCGAGCCGCCATCCCTTCAATCGGCGAACGATTTGTGGCAGGTGCTGCTGAAGAGACTAGAACAGGAGCCGCAGCCACCACTGATGGAACTACTCTCCTACCACTCGCCAGCGGCCATCACCGCACCCCCTAGCCATAATTTTCGTTAAATCGACGCAGGTACAACTAAAAACACAATTTGAATTTAGCTTAGCTCACTAGAAAAATCTTAAAAAAATTAACGAGCCTGAGCTACAATTTTGGCCTTACACCTGCATCAAGCGCTAAAATTGCAGTTTTATGTGCATCAGAGATCCGAGCTTTATTTAAGAATTCTGTAAACCCAGGTGTAGCTGAAAGAGCTTCATAGGCTGATAGCCGCTCATCTTTTTTAGCTGCATCAGCTTTTAGCACTCTAACCTCACCCTTCAAAGCAACATTGTCTTTAATCAACTTCTTATTAGTTGCTTTCAAAGAATCAACCGATACCTCAAGGGCAGAAATACGATCTTCAAGTTGTGCGATAACATCCGTATCAACTTTAACAACTCGAGCAAGATCTGAAGAGTCAATCGAAGCCCTTAATGCTTCATTCTCAGCATCCCTTTCATCAGCAGTAGCCATCATTAGCGCAATTATT
>CAIQCE010000284.1 GCA_903870185.1 uncultured Gammaproteobacteria bacterium | reverse complement strand
TGACCACCAGCCTAGAAGAGGTCCTCCAACGGCTGTTCCAATCCAAATAATAGCAATGGTAGCGGCTGCATTTGCCGTGCTGATATGAAAAAGTTTTGATAAATAAGGGACGCCCCAGAGCTCTGCAAAAATAGGGATCGGAGCCCAACAGCAAAATCCATAAAGGCCCACCCACCAAGTTTGAGGGTTGCCCAAGACTTCTTTAAGCAGATGTTTATGGGGTTTCCATTCATGTTGAGGGGTTTTAGAAGCTGTGGAATCAGGATGGTCACGAATGATTAACCAAAATAGAAGGGTTAAAGATAAGCCTAGGATAGTCATCCACATAATAGTGGATCGCCACCCAAAGTGACTGACCAGAATCACAATAGGAGCTTCACCTGCAATGGCGCCGATGCTCCCCATGAGTTGGATTAATCCCACTGTGAGTGCGAAGTATTTTCCAGGGAGCCAGCGTCCTACTAGCACTACAGCTCCTACATAGGCAAATGAAGAAGCAAAGCCGATGAGTAATCGAGCAGCACCTGCTAAATAAAGGTTGGTTGTTAAGCTGAAAAATAAGCTAGCAACTGTGCAGATGAAAACAGCCGCAGTAAATAAGACTCGAGGCCCATAACGATCGAATAAAATCCCTGAAGGAATTTGCATAGGGGTGTAGCCATAATAAAATAATGAGGCCAGTACGCCGAGTCCTTGTGCCCCGATGCTAAAAGTTTGCATCAACTCATTTTGCATCGCGCTTGGCATGACACGTTGGGCGAATTCATAGAAGTAGAAAAGAGCCGCCATTAGGCAGATTAAATAAGGTTGGATGGTCGTGTAAAAACTAGATTGGTTAGGATTCATGATTTTAAATAGGTCCTTTAAAACGGTTAAAAGGAGATTTTTTAATGTCACTACTCACTGATTTAGCATTTGCATGAGTTAGCCATCATAACAGAAGGCCGTAGAAACACCTACCGAAACTGTATTTTTACGATGTATTTGATTGTTAATTATCCTAGATTCAATGCAGTTGGCCTTCGTAGTAGGCTTTAAGTACAGAATCTAGGATTATACAGCTTAAGGGATTTTTAAATCGCTAAAATGCTCAAAATCACCATTGTAAGATCGAATGCTGCCACTTTCCAGATCAAAATGCCATGCATGCAATTGAAGTTTTTGGGCGGTGACTCGCTCAGCAATCCATGGGAAACTCATTAAATTGACTAAGGAAATCAGCATCGCTTGTTCTTCGCAACGTCGGCACTGTTCTTCTGGCTCTTGATTGAAGTAAAGAGCCTCAACCAAATGTTTGGCAGGTTCCGCAATATCCATCCAGGCATCGATGAAAGCAGTCGGTTTGGAATTTTTGGTACGCTGCATTAAGGCTTTGATACCTCCGCAGTGACTGTGGCCGAAAAGAATAATATGTTCTACATTCAACGAGCAGACGGCGAATTCAAGCGCCGAACTTGTACTGTGTTGATGAGCATGAGGCTCTGGATCAAAAGGAGGGACTAAATTAGCCACGTTACGAACAATAAATAGTTCACCAGGATTTGCTGTGGTAATAATGGAAGGATCGACTCGGGAGTCACAGCAAGCAATCACCATCACCTTGGGGGATTGACCATCCTCTACTAAGCGCTCGTATAACGGAGTTTTATCACTAAAGTAATGTTCCCTAAATTTCAAATAACCTTCTTTCAAGTGTTGAATAGGATCTAGTATTTGAGACATCGCATATCCTTAAGTGTTTAAACCTACTATCCTAGCATTGTTTCCCAGAATTGACGAGAATCAGAATGCAGGGCAAAGTACCCACGCTAAAATAAATTCGGATGCAAATCAATGAGCCATAAAAAAATAAATTGGGTGATCGGTTATCCTCTGTCGCATACAGAAAGTCCTCAGCTACATAATGCCATTTATCAAGCTCTTGATGTTAATGCTGAATTGGAAGCCTTTGCAAATCCCAAGCTAGAATTCTTAATAGAGAAAATTAAAAGCTTAAAGACAGAATTGGTTGCAGTCACTATGCCTTTTAAACAAGCGGTGATTCCCTATTTAGATTTTCAAAGTCCTGAGGTCCAAGCATTGGGGGCGGCTAATACCTTAATTCAGCGAGAAGGAAAGCTCTATGGATACAATACGGATGTGGATGGTATTGCATATGCGCTTCGAAATATTAAATGGGATGGTCAAAAAATATTGATCTTAGGGGCGGGTGGTGCGGCGCGAGCGGTTGCCTATTTTTTAAATCAGCACTCAACTAAATTATATTGGTTGAATCGAAGTCGAGAAAAATTACTCGATGTGATTCAAGATTCTGGAGGTGAGGTTGTGGGGGGGGATTTATTTGATAAGATAAGTTTTGATTTCATTATTAATACAACTCCAATCGGTATGTACCCTGATATTAAAAATTCACCATTGCCACATTATGCTTTTAATTCTAATCAAATAGTTTTCGATTTAATTTATAATCCCATTCATACTGAATTTTTAAATCGTGCAGAGGCAGCTGGAGCACAGGTGATTTCAGGGTTGGAAATGTTTCGATATCAGGCGCTGAGACAAATTGAACTTTGGTTGGATCGTTCGTTGGATTTTGAAAAATTGTTAAGATAGTTGCTCTTAAATTATAGATTTTAAAAAAGGGTTAAAAAATGCGTACTGAAGGTGTAGTCAAAGTAGATGAAAGAGAAATTTCTTTAAAAGGATTAAACAAAATTAATTTAATTTTAGGGAGAACAGGCTGTGGTAAGAGTCGATTACTTAAAAGTATCAGTAAGCAATTAGGAGCTAGTGATTCAGATGAAGGAGCGATGTCAATCTATCATGTCGAAGCAGAAAGAGGTGGGCGAGTTGATTATGAAAGGTCTGAAGAGGACGCAGACAATTTTGGTGAAAAGCCTCCAAGTGTGTCAGGTCGTCGAGCTTCCTATGCTCAGGAAGGGTCTGGTGTGCTCAGCCTCTATACTGGTGGAAGTCACTTAAGAGAGAAGGGTGGAAGTCGTAGATCATGTGTTTATGCAGAGTTTAAGCGCACGCAGGAGGCGCACCCAGCAGGATAGATGCAATTGTTTCAAGGTTCCAATTATCTACGGCAGGTACACACACTGTTTTTGGAGCTTCATTTGCAGCTGCCTCAGGTGGTGCCGCTGGTGCTGCTCCGGCTGCTTCAGCTGTTGTTTCTGCTGTAGCTCTACCAGTAAGCTCTACTTTGGCTGATACGACTGTAGATGGGCTTTCTGCTGGAGTTACAGGAATGGGAATGGGTGCTTCAACAAGTTAATCATCAGGGACCCAAATTTTTTAGTAAATTATTCAATACTATTCCGTACCCCATCAGGTCTCCAAGCAGGAGAAATGACATCGGGTGCGGAAAGTGGTTGATAACAACTACCGTTAATAATAGCGGTGGATCCAAATTTACCTTGGATAGAATCGACGACTTTATTAATCGATTCACGCTTTTCATCTGTATCGGCAAATAAATCGGATTGACCTCCAGTTTTTTGAGGATTAAATGCGGTGATTTGGCATTGTATCACAGCCGTTCCATCCCAGATTTCATAAAAATATTGATAAGCACGTTTATAAATTAATTGTCCATCTGCTGTGCCTAAAACGGTTTTAAAATGATTGCCTGCCCAACCATTTTGAGTTTTGATGCCGAACCAAAAATCCTGTGCTTGTTTATCATGCGATCGTAATCGTTTTCCTACTTTGTCGGCCATGTGAGCGATATACGATAAGATGATGCTTTTATCTTTGGTATTAGGCGGCAATATTTTTCCATGCCCTAAAGATTTAGCTTCTTTGTCTTGAGTCACGACGGGTTGAGGATCTTCACCTTGACACATTTTCCATAATCGTCTGCCCAAATTTCCAAACCGTTTAGCCATGACTCCTATCGGAAGTTTTTTCATATCCCCGCAAGTATAAACTTCATATTGAGCTAAAAAACTCGCGACCCCTTCATTAATGCCGCACAAAGTTTTTACGGGTAGGGGGGCTAATACTGCTTTAGCATTCCAAGGTGGAATGATGACGAGGCCATCCGGTTTTCGGCAACCTGAAGCATATTTGGCAGTGGTTTTGTCGCCACTAATGCCGACAGAGCAGGTCAATTGAGTGGCTTCCAGAATACGTGTTTTGATTAACTGACCGACGGCTTTGGGTGAGTGATATAGGGATCGACATTGCGATAAATCTAAAAAGGCTTCATCGACTGAGAAAATTTCAATGTCAGGTGTGATGGTATGTAGGATTTCGAAAATTTTAGTGGAGACTGCCGCATAGGCTTGAGGGCGGGAGGGAGCTCGAATTAGAGAGGGGCAAAGCTGCAGGGCTTCTTTAAGGCGCATTCCGGTTTTGATTTTATAACGTCGAGCCTCATAAGAAGAGGTAATGATAGTAGTGCCGGAAGCTCCATTGGTCACGACAATAGGTTTTCCTTGTAACTCAGGAAAATCCCTTTGTTCTATAGAGGCAAAAAAAGCATCGAGATCAACATGAATGATAATGTGGGGCCAGTGTGAGCTCATAAGAACACATCCTTTTTGTTCTCTATATATTCTCTTTATAGTAGCCTGATAGAAACTCATAGATCAAGTTATTTTGATTATATTTTGATCATTTCAAGATTGATCAAAAATTACTCAAACTGACGAGATGCTTTGATAATAAAAGGGTTGGATGGACTTATCCACAGGCACCCACTGTTCTTGTGCACAGAAAGTGTGGGTAGTTTTGCTATTGCTTGACTACTCTCACCATCTGATCAACTATAGCCTGCATTGAAAAATCAGGGGGGTACCAACATTGAAAGCCAACATGACTCCCTACAGTGGACTTGATCCTAACTTAATTTTGGAAGCCATTGAAAGCACCGGTTTGCGTTGTTCAGGAAGTCTTCTTGCCTTAAATAGTTATGAGAATCGAGTTTATCAAATCGGTATTGAGGAAGGTCCTCATCTAGTCACTAAGTTCTATAGGCCTGAGCGTTGGACAGATGCAGCCATACTGGAAGAACATCAATTTACTAATGAATTAGTGGAACATGAAATTCCGGTGGTGGCGCCTCTGATTTTGGCGGGTCGTACTTTGAATGAATATCAGGGTTTTCGATTCGCTGTATTTCCCAGTAAGGGGGGGCGTACTTTAGAGCTGGATAATTTAGATCATTTAGAATGGATGGGTCGATTTATTGGGCGATTGCATGCCGTAGGTGCCTGCTCTTCTTTTCAGCATCGGTTGAAATTAGATGTGGAGAGTTATGGTTATAAACCTTATCAATTTTTATTGGAAAATAATTTTATTCCTCCTGATCTTAAAGCAGAATTCGAAACAGTAGTAAAAGAAGTATTGGAAAAAATCAAAATTAATTTTGAACTGGCCGGTGAAATTAGTTGCATTCGTTTGCATGGGGATTGTCATGTAGGCAATGTGCTTTGGGGTGCCGAGGGACCATGGTTTGTAGATCTTGATGATTGTTTGATGGGGCCTTCGATTCAGGATCTTTGGATGTTGTTGACGGGATACAATGAATCAGAAAATCGTTTGGCGACGGATCGAATTTTGAAAGGCTATCAAGAGTTTAATGATTTTAATTATGATGAATTATATTTGATCGAGGCGCTTCGCACGTTGAGAATGATTCATTATTCGGGCTGGCTAGCCAAGCGTTGGCAGGATCCTGCTTTCCCTTTGAATTTCCCTTGGTTTAATACGCAGAGTTACTGGCAGGAACAATTGAGTCAATTGAAGCAGCAGTTGTGGTTGGTTGAGCAATCTTGCGGAGCCTTTGTGAGGGGACGTACGTAACTTGTCAACTTACTGACTAAAATACAGGGTCACTTAGCCAGTAAGTTGACAAGTTACGTACGTCCCCTATTATAGAACTCTCATTCAACCAACCTCCAGGATAATATTATGTTTTTGATAGCCGCTTTAGTTATATTTCTATTGGTATTGGGTTCTTGCATTTATTTGGTTGAGCAACAATCGATTGCGGTTGTGGAGCGCTTAGGTAAATTTTCACGCTGTTCGACGGCGGGATTGAATTTTAAAATATTACTGATCGAGCGAGTCGCGGGTCGTGTTAATTTACGTGTGCAGCAGTTAGATATTCCAGTTGAAACTAAAACTAAAGATAATGTGTTTGTTAAGGTAATGGTGTCCGTTCAGTATAGAGCGTTAGAAGAACGCATATATGAGGCTTTTTATAAATTAGAAAATCCTGAGCAACAAATTCGGGCCTTTATTTTTGATGTGGTGCGTGCGCAGGTGCCTAAAACAATTTTGGATGATGTGTTTGAGAAAAAAGATGATATCGCCAATGCAGTTGAGAACGAACTTTCCGATATGATGTCGAGTTTCGGTTATGGAATTGTAAAAGCTTTGATTACCGATATCGATCCTGATGCCAAAGTAAAAGCGGCTATGAATGAAATTAACGAAGCACAACGTCTGAGAATTGCAGCGAATGAACGAGGTGAGGCGGAAAAAATTCTTAAAGTGAAACAAGCTGAAGGTGAGGCGCAGAGTAAAGCTTTGCAGGGTAAAGGTATTGCTGATCAACGTAGTGCGATTATTAATGGATTGCGTGAGTCCGTGGGTGAGTTTCAAAAAACCGTTCCAACCGTATCGGCCACTGAAGTTATGAGTTTAGTGTTGATGACGCAGTATTTTGATACTTTAAAAGAAGTGGGTGCTTCAAGCAAAAGCAATACAATTTTGATTCCTCACTCTCCAGGTTATATGAGTGATTTGGGTGAGCAATTGCGTAATGCGATTATTACGGGCAACCAGGTGCCAACTCCAGCAGTGAGGGAATAGGTGTAATAGTGCATTGATCAATATGATTGGATCTCGGGGACAAGCCGCGGGACGACGTATAACATGTAGGGTGGTGCAAAGCCCTGCAACATCACTAGGCTTGAATTCATGATAAATTTCATGCAGGGCGTGCCCACCAATCAACATATTCTTTTTGAAAAATTTATAAAAAGAAAAGAAGGGGTTTGGTGGGCATGCTAACACTTTGCCCACCCTGCATAATTTGATAATCATGACAGGGATGCCGAGCTGCTATATTTTAACCTGAACTAAAAACCGATCGAGAAAATTAGCAAAAGCCTGGACCTCGCGTTTGCTTAATGTGGGAGGGCCTCCTGTCATTAAGCCGGAGTCTCTAAGGGTTTCATTGAAGTTACGCATGCTTAAACGCTGTTTGATATTATCAGGGGTGTAAACATCTCCTCTGGGATTTAAAGCAGTTCCTGCTTTAGTGATCACCTCATCTGCCAAAGGGATATCGGCCGTAATCACTAAATCACCCGCTTCCATATGCTCGACAATATAGTTATCTGCCACATCAAATCCTGCTCCCACTCTTACTTTTTTGATAAAGAGGGAGGGTGGTGCTTGTAAGGATTGATTAGCGACTAAAATGACGGTGTGCTGAGCCCGATCAGCTGCGCGAAATAAGATATCTTTGATCACTCGAGGGCAGGCATCTGCATCGATCCAAATGGTCATGAAAATGAACCTTATGAAATTTATAGATATTTGAGATCATAGCCGATCAAAATATACTTTAATACCATAAAAAAATCGGTGCCAGGTACGGTGCCAGGTACGGTGCCAGGTACGGTGCCAGGTACGGTGCCAGGTACCACAGTGTTGATTTGAGTAATTTGGATAAGAAAATGCCAAAAATTCGGTCAATTTGGCAAATTCAATGCCAAATTGTCCACCAGTTATTTACCAGGAACGTTCCTGGTACCATTTGTTCCTGGGATGTTAACTAGCTGAAATTTTGGATAGTTATGGTATACTGGCCGACGTTTTTAACCCTTTGAGAATAGAGCCATGAATATCGTCAATATTGCTGCTTACAAATTCGTTAGCCTTAAGGAATCAGAATTGCCTGTTTTGAGGGCTGATCTTAAAGAAAAAGCTTTGGAATCAGGTATTAAGGGTACGATTTTGCTCAGTACAGAGGGCATTAATCTATTTTTAGCGGGTGAAGTTGAGGGCATTGAAACTTTCAAGCAAGTGCTAGCTTCCAATCCCCATTTTGGACAATTGACTTATAAAGAAAGCTTATCAGATGAACAGCCCTTCTCTCGAATGCTCGTTCGGCTGAAGAAGGAAATTATTTCCATGGGATGTCCTGAGATTCGACCTGAAAGTGAAGCAGCACCTCATCTTTCACCCGAAGAGTTAAAAGAATGGTATCTGCAAGGCAAGAAAATGGTGATCTTAGATACTCGAAATGATTATGAGGTGAAATTGGGGACTTTTGATCAGGCAGTAGATTTAAATATTAAATCGTTCCGAGATTTTCCTAAGGTGATTGAAAACTTACCTGAAGAGATGAAAACTTTACCCATCGTGACTTTTTGCACCGGCGGAATTCGTTGTGAAAAAGCAGCTCAGTTGATGTTAAATCGAGGGTTTAGGAACGTTTACCAGCTCGATGGTGGAATCCTCAATTATTTCGAAAAAGTCGGTGGAGATCATTATCACGGTGAATGCTTTGTTTTCGATAAACGTGTCGCGGTCAATCATCGGTTAGAGGAAACTGCTACAGTTCAATGCTACAGCTGTCGCAATCCATTAAGTGCAGATGAGCAACAAAATGCCGCAGGAACTTGTCCCTTTTGTGGAGAAAATAAGTTTTTGAAGGGTGATTGATTTTTTGTCTAGCCGAGCTACTTTTTTGGCATTATCCCTTAAAAGATAATCTACGTGTGGGCCGGGCTTCTGCTGTACCAACCGCAGCGGTGTCAGGACTAGCAGCAGAAGTAGCTGCAGAAGAAGTGGCTGCTGGGGTCGTTCCAGTGCCAGCAGGAGTATCAGCAAGTGCTGTTACAGGGTGTCTGTGCAGTGTTCGTTGTTTTAACTGTGGTTTCTTAAAAAGGTTCCAGTGTGTTTGCTTAGTGTTGGTTTGTGGTTCAGTTTCGGATTGTGGCCCAGATTGAGATTGAGGTTGAATCTTAGGTTGTGGATGTGTTCGATAGCAGCAAGAACTATGATATTGGGAGATTGAAGCAGTATAAGTTTGAGTTTGTGATGTTTTATCTGCAACATACTCACTGTAATTGGGGGTAAAAGTTTCTTTAGTCTTTTTGCTGACGAAAACGCCCTCATCAGAATAAGTTGTGATTGTTTCAGTGGGAATCGGGTAAGTGATGGTAGAAGATCTGATGAATTTCGAAATTAGTTGTATCGCTTCTGGATTATTACTTTGAATCGCGGCAATTAATGCGATGGGTCCGCTGGCATCTAGTGATTGACGACTTGCAGTGTCAAATCCGGGATATTTACGAAGCAATTGAACAGGGGTATGCCAACAAGCTATCGTAATTATAATCGCCATGCTTAAAATGAGTGTACCAATGCCGACGGATATACCCATTCCAACTGTATCAACCATAGCAAAAGCATGTATAGCAGCAAAAATTAAACCGACAATAAAGGCCCAGGCTGCTGCGGTAATAATTGATCGTGTAGGAAGCAGTTTTGCAATGGCACTGAATCTGTTGCGATTTCGGTGATACTCGTGAATCCATCGAATGGCTTGATCAATGGCCAGAGGTTCCCCACCTAAGGCTGCATAATGAAGAATGGTAAACAGGATTTCTAGTGAGATTTTTTTAGCATGAATTTCTGCATTCATATCAATTTTAAAAACGGTTGCAGCTTCGGTTAATGCATTTATTTGTGATGTGGCCTTTATTTTTCCATTTAAAGCAGCGCAAAGTAATCCGCGTAATTTAGTTTGCAGGGGAGTAATGCCAACAATTTTATCATCCTCTTTTTTGACTTCATCTACTTGCCCGGCTAACAAATAAAAATCAACCGCTGTTAATTCATTTTTATCCAGCTTAATAATAAATCTAGTTTTAGGATATTTCTCAGGGAGTTTGATGGCATTAAAGGCATCTATTTTATCTAAAGCGGCTTTTAGGCCATTTTCGGTATTCGTATTTCCTCGTAACTCGGCAGGAACAGCAGAGGGTAAAACTTGAGCTGATGGCATGATGTACCTCCAGGGGCAGTAAATTTAATGAATGGATTGGACTAAGGTAGGGAGATTATCTAGGGGGCGTTAGTAAATTGTCAACTTACTCTTGTTACTAACATCCCCTTACCCAGGGCTCCCGCATCAAAATTTGAACAAAAGTTAGGATTCGTCAATACTCTATGATTTTTAAATCAGGGGGATGCTGATGTTTGATGGAAAATCAGAGCTATTGGGTTACTTAAGTATCATTCGAGACCCGAGAATAGATCGTAGCAAGCTGCATAAACTAGGGGATATATTATTCATTACGGTTTGTGCGGTATTGTGTGGGTGTGACACGTGGGAAGACATTTATGAATTTGGCGAAATACGAGAAACGTGGCTAAGGCACTATTTAGAACTTCCCCACGGCATTCCTTCGGTTGATACGATTGCTCGAGTATTTTCACTCATTTGCCCCGAAGAATTTGAATGTGCTTTTCGGAATTGGGTCAGTTCCTTGTACTGCACCGATGGAGATCGGATCATTGCGATTGACGGAAAAAGGCTTCGAGGGACTTATGATAATACGCAGGGAAAAGCAGCGATTCATTTGGTCAGTGCTTTTGCAACGGAACAGGGGCTTACGTTAGCGCAGGTTAAAACAAATGATAAATCGAATGAAATTACGGCGATTCCTGAACTATTAGATGCTTTGATTTTAAAGGGATGCATTGTAACGCTGGATGCCATGGGCTGCCAAAAAGCCATCGTTGAAAAAATTATTGAACGAAAAGGTGACTATGTTATTTCCTTAAAAGGGAATCAGGGTCAGCTACATGAGGACATTAAATTATTTTTAGAAACTGAAAAAAAGAAGGGCTTTAAAGATACGTCACATGCTTATTATGAAAGCTTGGAAAAAGGGCACGGTCGAGTTGAAACGAGGCGCTACTGGATCAGCTCTGAAATTGACTGGCTAGAAAACAAAACTGATTGGGCGGGATTAAAAAGCATTGGCATGGTGGAGTCAGAGCGAGATATTAAAGGGGTCGTTAGTCGAGAAACCCGTTTTTTTATTAGCTCGATTGTTCCCAGTGGAAAGCGCTTTGCCCATGCGGTGAGGCAGCACTGGGCTATCGAGAACAACCTTCATTGGCAGCTTGATGTCTCATTTGATGAAGATAAACTACGAGCCAGGGTGCGCTACGCAGCTCAAAACCTCGCGATTGTCCGACGAAT
>CAIQCE010000283.1 GCA_903870185.1 uncultured Gammaproteobacteria bacterium | reverse complement strand
TGAAACACGATATTCTTTGCTTTCATAGCTGATTACTCCTTTTGGTAGAGGAGGAGAATCTTAATCGATTCTCCGTTAGTAATCAGCTATGTTCTTATTTTTCTTGAGAATTTTTCCCGGACACTAGTGCGCTGTGCTTGGGACCAACCTACAATTAAATCTTTATGCCAGTTCTGACAAAGGCCATCTAGCTCTGGCTTTGATTGCAAGATCAGAATCCTGTTCACCTCTGGACATTCTCAAATAGCCGAGATAGGCGACCATAGCGCCGTTATCGGTGCAATATTCTAAGGGTGGATAGTAGATATCAGCTGAACTTAACTGCTCTTTAAGTTGAGAGCGCAGTCTCGTGTTAGCACTCACCCCACCCACCATGACTAAACGGGAAATTCCAAACTCAGTCATTGCCCTCTTGGATTTAGTCACTAAAGTTTCTACAACAGCTTCTTCAAAAGCTAAAGCAATATCAGCTCGGGTTTGATCATCTAAAACTGGCTGTTTTCGAATGCAATTCATCGCATGTGTTTTTAATCCACTGAAACTAAAATCTAATCCAGGCTTGGAGAGCATCGGCCTTGGAAATTCAAATCGACCTGAAGTTCCTCGTGTAGCCAATCGAGCTAGTTCAGGGCCTCCTGGATATGGCAGCCCTAGCAATTTTGCCGTTTTATCGAAAGCCTCTCCTACCGCATCATCTAAACTTTCCCCTAAAATTCTATATTGGCCGAGACCTTTTACTTCTAGAAGCAAGGTATGACCTCCCGATACTAAAAGAGCAATAAAAGGATAAGGAGGAATGGGTTCAACTAATGAGGCCGCTACTAAGTGAGCCTCCATATGATGAACACCGAGAGCAGGAATCTGCCAAGCATAAGCAAGACTCTTTGCAAAACTTGCCCCGACCATTAAGGCTCCAACAAGCCCAGGCCCTTGGGTGTAAGCAATAGCATTGATTTCCTTAGGGGAAAGCTTCGCTTCTTCAAGTAATTCATTTATTAGAGGCAATATACGACGGAGGTGATCTCGTGCAGCAAGCTCGGGGACAACTCCACCATAGGGAGCATGTAAATCTATTTGGCTATAAACTTGGTGGGCTAAAATACCGCGCCCACCTTCATAAATTGCTACTGCAGTTTCATCACAAGAACTCTCAATGCCAAGGACTCGCATAAGGCCTAGATCAGCCCTAATTCATCCACCGCATCTCGCTCAGATCGGAGTTCATTTAAAGTAAGTTCTAATTTTTCTTTTCCAAATGCATTGTGCTGAAGACCCGTGATGATTTTCAGCTGTCCTTTTTCAATGCGACAAGGGAAAGAGAAGATCAAGCCTGCATCAACCCCATATTCACCATTTGAGCAGCAAGCCATGGAAAAGCTTTCACCTGCAGGAGTATCAAAAGACAATTTTCGAAGTCCATCGATAATGGCATTCGCTGCTGATGCTGCAGAAGAAGCTCCACGAGCCTCAATAATCGCAGCGCCACGCTTTTGCACAATCGGGATAAATTTTTCAGTGAGCCAAGCTTGGTCTTTAATCACATCGGGAACAGCCTTACCATCAATCGTCGCATTGTAAAAATCAGGATACTGAGTCGCTGAGTGATTTCCCCAGATAATCATATTGTGGACACCCTCAACTTCAACGCCGGCTTTAATAGCCAGCTGAGCCTTGCCACGATTTTCATCCAGCATTGTCATGGCGAAAAAACGATCTTTAGGGATATTCGGAGCGGAGTTCATCGCGATTAAGCAATTTGTATTACAGGGGTTTCCAACCACAAAAACTCTAACATCTTTAGCCGCATGTTCATTCAAAGCACGACCTTGGCTGGTGAAGATACTACCGTTAATTGAGAGTAAATCAGCTCGCTCCATCCCCGCTTTACGAGGCATAGAACCCACCAAGACAGCCCAATTCACATCTTTCATCGCCACATTAACATCATCAGTAAGAGTTACCTTACCCAATAAAGGAAAAGCACAATCTTCAAGCTCCATTACCACACCCTGAAGGGCAGGCAAGGCAGCCTTGATTTCTAACAGCTGTAAATCGACCTTCACATCAGGACCAAAAACTTGGCCAGAGGCCAATCTAAACAGCAAGGCATATCCTATATGGCCTGCAGCCCCTGTAATGGCTACTTTTACTCTTCGTTGAGTCATCAATGTTCTCCTTTATAGAAATTAAACTTGGAAACAGGTTATATTGCTTAGGAATTTAAATCAATGCCCTTAAGGGCATCTCTATAAATTAGTTATTTTGGTGCCAGGCTCCGCCAGCACAATCTCTAACTAATTGATTAAATAAGTTAAGGTGCCTGGCTCCAAAATTCAAAACTCAAAATTTTTCAATTTCGACCAACAAAGAAATTGCCCGCTATTGGAGATATATAAAAATCCTACCTGTTCTTATAGAAGTTGAACAACAAAAATCAGCTGCTACTAAGAGTGCAGCAGATTATATTCCCACTACGGAAGCTGGTTTTGTTAGAGCTGAAAAGGGAAGAGAAACTGCGGCTAATGAAACGCATTGCGTTGAAATCGAAATGACGAAGCGTTCACAATGCACTTTATGATCAGAACCAGGAATTGTTAGAGCTTAAGTGGGTACTATTTCCCTGGATCCTCTGGTCAAGCCAGAGGACGACGGATTTTATGCATAGCGTAGGGGCACCTCGCGTGGATACTTTCAATAGGCTTAGAATTTTAAATTAATACCCTTTCTCTAAGGACTCTTTCCAGCAATAATATTGCTGCAATACTGCGAGCCTCATGAAAATCGGGCTGTTCTAGTAACCTATCAATTTCGCTCAGTTTCCAAGGAATAATTTCCAAGGGCTCTGGCTCATCCCCTTCCAGCCTTTTTTCATAGAGATCTTCTGCCAATATGAGATGCATTTTGGATTTTAAGTATCCTGGAGAAGTACTGACAGTTGATAATAAGGTCAGCTTTCGAGCTCCATAGCCTACTTCTTCCATCAACTCCCTATTAGCACATAACAAAGGATCTTCTTCGTTTTCCAGAGCACCCTTTGGAAAAGCCAAAACATACTCATCAACACCGGTACCATATTCACGAATCAATAAAATCGTTTCTGAATCCAGCATAGGAATCACTAAAACTGCCATATCAGAACGACCTTTGACTCTTTCAAAGACACGCTCTTCGCCATTGGAAAACTGTAAATGAACTTCCTCCACATTAAAAATACGACTGCTTGTGACAGTTTCACATTGGGTAATTTCAGGTTTTTTTGTCATTTCTCTTCCTCTGTCTATAGTCTCCCTCTCCCTATGGGAGGATGCCGCTACGCGGCAGGTGAGGGTTCGTCAGTATAAATGGACCATATATGACGATTAGGTTAACCCTCATCCGGCCTTCGGCCACCTTCTCCCAGAGGGAAAGAAAAAGTATTATTGTTAATGTAAATTAAGATAGAATATCATGATGTTAGAATCTATTTCACCTATTCCATTGAGCCTGTATGTTCATATTCCTTGGTGCATTCGTAAATGCCCCTACTGTGATTTCAACTCTCATAAGAGCCCAGATACTTTGCCTGAAATCCATTATATTGATCGGCTATTGGAAAATTTAGACTCTTACCTAGACCTTGTTCAAAATCGACCTATAGAATCGATATTTATCGGAGGCGGAACCCCGAGCTTGTTTTCCGCTGAAGCTTATCAGCGATTATTTAAGGGACTGAATCAAAAATTAACTCTTAAATCAGGCCTAGAAATTACGTTGGAGGCTAACCCCGGCACCTTTGAACAAGAGCGATTTAAGGCTTATCAGGATTTGGGTATCAATCGCCTCTCTATAGGAATTCAAAGTCTTCAAGATACAAAGCTTAAGGCTTTAGGCAGAATTCATGGAGCTGAAGAAGCTCTTAAAGCGATCGATATGGCCCGAGAATCGGGATTTGAAAATTTTAATTTGGATTTGATGTATGGACTCCCAAATCAATCTATCGATGACGCCCTTTATGATTTAGAAACAGCTTTGGCAAAAGATCCAACTCATCTCTCTTGGTACCATCTAACACTCGAACCCAATACTCTTTTTCATAAATTTCCGCCAGCTCTTCCCAAGGACGAATTGATTTGGGAGATGCAAGAGCAAGGGCATCAATTGTTAAAATCCAAAGGTTATAATCGCTATGAGATTTCGGCTTTTAGCAAAAAAAATCGAGAATCTCAGCATAATTTAAATTATTGGAATTTTGGAGATTATATTGGAATAGGAGCAGGCGCTCATGGAAAGCTGACCGACTCAAGAAATAAAAAAATCATTCGAACGACTGAGGCTAAGAATCCAAAAGATTACTTGGGTCTTGATAGTGCTTCATTGAGCACAGAAGTAATTGTAGCTGAAAAAGAGATCCCTTTAGAATTCATGATGAATAGTTTTAGATTGGAAAAATCGATTCCTCTTCAATTATTTTTTGAAAGAACAGGGCTGCCGCTTGGGTCGATTAAAAACACTCTTGAACGAGCAGAAGAAAATGATTATTTAAAAGTGGTTGATAATGAAATTATTTTGTCTCCAAAAGGGAGGTTATTTTTAAATGATGTTTTGGAGTTGTTTTTAGTTTAAAAAGATTTTAATAAAAAAACTGGATCCTGCGGACGAGTAGCGGGACAGCGGCGTGAGCCCTAGGCGAGTCAGCATTATAAAAAAAGAACGGGATTGTCGGGCTCGCCCTGCGAAAAGTTCATCAGATATTTTTGCACAGTATTATTGCAGGGCTTAGCACCGACCTACGCCATATATAGCACGGAGTTATTCGTACCACATACACTTTACCAACCAGCCGACCTTTTATTCCGCTGCAACCACTTCACAACCCCAAACGTACTAATAATCAACCAAGAAATTTCAATAATCACTGAAGCCAGATTCCAATGATACATTAATGAAATCAAAATCAAGATTGATCCCAATAAATTAACAAATGAAAACCAAAAACTTCTTTGAGAAATTTTATTTAATTGAAGCATTGCATAGGCGATTAGAACCATAACGACTCCAACAATCCCAATCAAATCTGAATAATAAGCCAAATCAATCATAACTACTCAACCTTTAAGTATTTAAAGAAATATGCAAACTGTAACCGGTGTATTTTCGAATATTCAAAACGCCCGTATCTAAAATTAAATATTGGCCTTTAATGCCCAATAACGTCCCTTGTATTTCAGGTGTTTTCTCAAAGGAAAGACTTTGTATCTTCTTAGGATATTCTAAAATGGGATATTGAATAGTTATTAAATTTTCATTCAATAATGGTTCAATTACCAGATCTGAATAGGATTTTTTAGCTCGCAGCA
The DNA here is from genome assembly GCA_903870185.1 of uncultured Gammaproteobacteria bacterium. Taxonomy (GTDB): domain Bacteria; phylum Pseudomonadota; class Gammaproteobacteria; order Coxiellales; family Coxiellaceae; genus CAIQCE01. Next base: position 12,690 of record CAIQCE010000283.1, on the reverse strand, counting down.
AATATTTTTCAACCTTAAGCAATAGTTGATCTCGTTCTTTTAAAAGATCAATAGGCTCAGCATTTGCTTTCAACATATTTCTCCAGTTGGTTCTATCAGAAACATGGTCTTTAAAAATGCTTTCTATCAAACCTGAATGATAACGTGTTTTAACTTCAAATATCGGCAAAGCTTGCTCCGCCCCTTGATCAATCCAACGCGTTGGCATTTGGGTCATTCGTGTAATCCCAACCTTCATCGCTGAAGAATTTGCTAAATAAACGATATGAGGCTGCATGCAAAAATCATTCGCCCAGGTTTCATCTCGGCAAGTGCCTTGAGCAAAGTGACAGGTTTCAGGTTTCATAATACACAGATCACATGAGGCTAGGGTTTTGAAACAACGAAAACAGTGCCCTTGATTAAAACTGGTCTTTGTTTGTTGATTGCAGTTCACACAAAGAATTTCATCTTGAAATTTTAAATTTAAAGAACAACCCAGAAGTGCATTAAGAGGAATGCTCTCATTCGCCATCGTCAATTCATATTCTACTGGAGTTTTCAGAACGGCTTTTAACTTTCGCAGATGTCCGCTAATCATGATTCACATCGATTTGATAATCTTTCACAGGAACCCCTCCGATCAAATGCTCCTGCAAAATACGCTCTAAAACAGCAGGAGTGCAGGAACGATACCAAACCCCATCAGGATAAACCACAGCGATTGGTCCTTGGACACAAACTCTCAAACAATTGGCTTTTGTTCTATAAAGCCCAACAACACCTTCTTGTTCTAATTCACGAATACGTTTTTTTAAATAATCCCAAGATTCAATCCCTGCCTCATAAGCACAACATTTAGGCTTAGCTTGATCACAACAAAGAAAAATATGATGTTTAATTCCAGCAAGGTTGAGTTGATCCGATTTAGCTTTTAATTCAGAGTTCATAGAATTTCTCAAGTCGCCGAAAAGTGAACCATTCGTTCAAGGGGAATTCGCGCACGCTCAATTAAATGACTCTCCAAATGAATTTCATTATTCAAATGTTGAAAAGTAGATTCCAAACGATCTAGAGTATTCATCGCCATCCAAGGACAGTGAGCACAGCTCTTGCAAGTGGCTCCATACCCTGAAGTCGGCGCCTCGATAAATTGTTTGTGAGGAGCCGCTTGTTGCATTTTATAAAAAATACCTCGATCAGTTCCTACGATAAAAATTTCATTATCCAATTCAGTCACGGCTTTTAATAATCGAGAAGTTGAACCCACAACGTCTGCTAATTCAATGACAGCTTCGGGTGATTCTGGATGAACCAATACTGCTGCCTCTGGATATTGAGCTTTTAAATCAGCTAATTCTATTGATTTAAATTCCTCATGAACTATACAGCTACCTTGCCAGAGCAACATATCGGCCCCTGTTTGTTGCTGAAGGTAATGCCCCAAATAACGATCAGGCGCCCATAAAATTTTATGCCCCTCACTATCTAAATGATCGATGATGGGAATTGCCACGCTGGAAGTCACTACCCAATCAGCCCGGGCTTTTACAGCAGCCGAAGTGTTCGCATAAACCACCACGGTTCGATCCGGATGTTGATCACAAAATTGAGAAAATTCTTCAATAGGGCAACTTAAATCTAAGGAACAGGTTGCATCTAAGGTGGGCATCAAAACTCGCTTCTCTGGACTTAAGATTTTAGCAGTCTCACCCATGAAACGAACACCTGCAATCACCAAAGTTTTAGCGGGATGCTTTAGACCAAATTCAGCCATTGCGAGTGAATCAGCAACACAACCACCTGTTTCATCCGCCAAAGCTTGAATTTCAGGTTCGGTATAGTAATGCGCAATCAAGACCGCATCTTCTTCATGTAGTAGTTTCTTAATACGCCCAAATTGCGCAATTTTTTCAGAACTCATAGCAACCTAACCTGAAGTAGCCTCGGAACGTGAATGCTGCGCAAGCCATCCTTCATAGCCGCCAATCAAACTATAGACTTTTCCAAATCCAGCATCTTGTAAAAAACGCGCAGCCGATTGACTACTGATTCCATGATAGCAATACACTAACACCTTCTGCTCATTTCGATCCGGCCGTTTACAAAATTCATCTAAAGCTGAGACCTTTAAATGAGTAGCTCCTGGGAGATGTCCTGCGGCGTAGGAATCATCAGAACGAATATCCAATACAATGATATCGCCTGATGCCAACAAGTCCTGCAGCTGATTACAATTAATTTCTTGATATTCCATATAACTTCCTCTATTTATTTGCAATTTACCATTCGTCCATGAAAAAGTCACTTTTGGCCTACAGCTTTATCGTGACCATATTTTGGTGCCTGACACCCTATACACTAGGGTGCCAGGCACCAAAATTCAAACCCTATTATAAATGCTCCAAATAATCTAACCAAAGCCCTCCCAAGCGCTCCTGCATATGATTTTGCCCTAGGCGCTGATCGATGTTTTCTGTATCAATCACTTCCAGGGGCTGATTATGCCAAGAGCAAGCATACACAGCTTTCGTTCTTTCACCGGTTACAGGATCGATCTGCCATTGCAAGCATTGAGCACAAACCCCCTTCAACATGCATTGCATCGGCCCATAAACAGAAGCGATGAATTTCATTTCTTGGGAAACATAAGCAGCAAGACGCCCTACTCGAAGCTCTTGGACAGCTCGCAATAGCCCCGCCGGGCCGATGATCCAAACAGAATGAATCTCTTTGAAAGGTAGACTATTAGTCCAATGCCCTTCTGCATAATGGAGCAGAGCTTCACCCCAATCTACATCGATCACTTGATCCTGAGCTCTCGACTTAATAGACCCTGGCGTCGATGAGCTCCAAATTATTTGCTCACAAATATCTTCAAGCTCAGCCTGACACAATATTTCATCAGGATGCTTAAAATCAGCTAAAAATATGACTCGAGCATTCAAGCTTTTCCACTCCTGAGCCATGGAACGCATATAGATAGCCGCCATCGCACTGCCAATCACTAATACGATTTCACCCTCAGCGACTTTAGTTCGAACTCCTGTCGGACCCATTAAAGCGAGCGATTCACCGACTTTAAACTGCGCTGCAATTCTAGAACTAAGGCCTCGCTCTAAGATCATAAAGGAAAGCTGATCGGGATGATTAGGAATAGGAGCTGCCATTAAAGCCATCGCTTCTGTTTGTAGACGAGTATCTCCAATAGAAACGGCATTTCGCTCATAGTTCTGCAACCGATAAAATTGACCAGGTTTAAAATGTCGAGCCGCTATAGGTGCATGCACTTTTAACTCAATTACCTGAGAAGTATGACGCTGCACAGATAAAACTTCACAGCTAAATAAGGTTTGAATTTTAAGTCTAAACTCAGAGTATTCAGCTTCATTGGCAGCATGGTGATAACGAGCCTTCAAACTATTCACAATTTGCGGATAGAGGGTCTTACCTGAAGCAATTGCCTTAACGACACTCCCATGAAAAACTGGGTGAGTATCACCTAAGAATGAAACTCGATGATCATGTTGGTGATAACCCGTGAAGGCCCCAATTTTCTCAGACTTAGTATATTGACGCTGCTCAATTCTGTGTAAAATTCCATCTACTTCTTCAAATGATTGATATTCCAGCCCTTCTCTCGGAAAGCTCCCCCGATGTTCAAATTCATAGGCAATATTCGGTTTAGCTCCGGTCGCAACAAAAATGGAACGAGCGGGCAATATTTGAGGCTCAGGGTTTAAATGTGATTCAAACTCTAGAGCTAACACATCCCCATAAGAGTCGCACTTAACCTTTGTAGGCTCCAATCCTTCAGCATAATAAATCCCCTCTTCCAGGGCCTTTGCGACTTCCTCATGATTACGCCTATAGGCAGGAGAATCTTGCATTCGGCGCCTATAGGCAACCGTCACCCCACCCCATTGTCGTAATAGGGGAATAAATTGAGGCAATCGATTTTCAGCTCGAGCCAACCCCCGTTCCTGCTGAACTGCTTTTCCATGAGCAATAAATTCATCCAAAATACTAAGATCATGAGGGGTAAATTGAGAACGAATTTCAGCCTCTGTTTTTTGCTCCACTAGCTTTTGATAACGCTTCAAGATTTTTTCAACCTGAACGATGTAGTAGGCTTGGACCTCAGTTGCAGTATCAATTCCTGTTAGCCCACCCCCAATCACGACGGCAGGCAATCGAACCTGTAAATTGGCTAAGCTAGAGGATTTTGCAGCACCCGTCAGTTGTAGAGCCATAAGAAAATCATTCGCCTGTCTCATCCCAGGCGCCAAGCTATTTTCAATTTTCAATTCTCGTGGAAGACCAGCCCCCACTGCTACTGCCAAATGATCAAATCCGTATTTCCAGGCATCTTCAACAGTTAAAGTTCCACCAAATCTTACACTTCCAACTACTTGAAACTTATGAGATCTTACTAAACTCAAATAAATCAATTTAAGAAAGTTTTTATCCCAACGAACTGTGATTCCATATTCAGCAACACCCCCGAAACCAGACATCACCCGCTCTGATAAACGCTCTTCCAAATCTTGATATCGATAAATAGGCTGGTCTAAGTATTCTTGGGGCAAATGCTCAATCTTTAAGCCATCCGCCCCGACAACAGCAAACCCTTCCATTATGAGATGATGAGCCAGGCTAAAACCGGCAGGCCCCATCCCCATCACCAATACTTTCAAGCCATTGTAAGGCTTTAAAATCCATTGCCGCTCGCGCAAAGGGTTCCAACGTGTCAATAATAGATAGATTTCCACCCCCCAAGGCAAAGCTAATATATCGGTTAAAACACCCGTTTCAACTTGAGGAATATTAACAGGTTCTTGCTTTTGATAGATGCAAGATTTCATGCAATCATTGCAAATTCTATGCCCGGTTGCTGGACACATAGGATTGTCGATCATAATAGTGGCTAATGCCGCCACCCCCCAGCCATCCCTTTTAAGCGTATGCATTTCAGAGATCTTTTCATCCAAGGGACATCCATTTAAAGTTTCACCCAAAGGATTTGTTTTAATCCCTTGACTAAGATCAGATTTTTTGACTGGAAAACCAGAGGAGCAGAAATCACCTTCATTTTTATGACAATAAACACAGTAATGGATCTCATTAAGAATTTCTTTTTGATTCATTCGATTATCAGTTAAATCAAACCCATCACGTGAGCGAAATTCTGAAGGAGAAGATTGCAGACGAAGTGGACCTTCTAGATTTTCAACTGGCTCTAATTTGACTAAATGCTGATAGTCCAAACGTTTTGGCTGGTGAAAACTCACCCAATCTTTGACCAGAGCTTGGCCTTCTGGCGTATTAGATACTGCAATCACCCATTGAGTTAATCGATCAATTGACTCTTGATTTTGGCTCTCTAAGAATGCAACACCGAGCTCTGCAACCGATAACTCTAATTCATTGGATTTTGGGACCTGAGCCATCAACCATTGATTCAAGCTTTGGAAATCAGGCAAAACCTCATAACCCGCATGTTTGGCTAACCGCAATACATACTGTTTTTTAAAAGCAAAGATGGGATTTTGTTTTAATAGCAGCTCTTGAGCCGCCTCTACTTCAGGCTCAATCATAAAAATTTCGGCAATAAAGCTTTCTAAAAAGGGGGCAGCTTCTAAGATCCACTCGGTTTTTTGAGCAGAACTCATCGAACCATTAGCCTGGCGATAGACCTTTAGACCTAAAGCTAATGTGGGATCTTGGTTTTGAAGAAAGGATTGAAACTCAGCATCAAGACGTAATAATCCCTCAGGAGAAGAAAGCTCTTTAAAACTAAATCCTTTTAATTTCAATGCAGGGCTAAGCATAGCAAATTGGCTCAAACTCATTTATGATCTGGCAAAGTCTGCTATTGTAACAGAGGCCGTATGTTAATAAAGAAAACCCTTAAAAATTATGTCAGCCCTATCGACCTAAAGTTGAAGGAATTTGATTCCACTCAACCTAAATCTCCTTCCCAGCTGGCCGAAATTCAAAAATACCAACGAATTCACCAACTGAGGGATCAAGAGCTCAAAGAAAAAACAGACTCGTCTGAAGATCTTTGGGAAGGGTTCTAGGCGGCTGCAGCAAGCAGTTTTTGCAATTCTCCTGACTCATAAAGCTCAGAGACAATATCACTACCGCCAATTAATTCGCCTTTAATGTAGAGCTGTGGAATGGTAGGCCATTCTGCATAATCTTTAATCCCCTGGCGTAACTCAGGATTTTCCAAGACATTGTAGGCCACGAATTTAGTACCGCACGTATTGAGAATTTGCACCACTTTAGCCGAGAAGCCACACTGCGGAAAATCAGCCGTACCCTTCATATAAAGCACTACTGGATTAGCCTTCAGTTGCTGTTCAATTTGATCATGAATTAACATATATTTCTCCATTAAAACAAAGCATTAAAAAATATTTCTAAACTTCTCCGGTAGCATGCGCTTTAATTGATAATGCATGAATTTCATTACCCATCTTGCTACCTAGAGTCGCATAAACCATTCGATGTCGAGCCAGGGTACTTTTCCCCTCAAAAGCGGGTGAAACGATAATAGCATCAAAATGATGACCATCCCCTTCCACCTTAATCGAGTCAACCACCATTCCGGCTTCGATCCATTCTTTCACTTGCTCTGGACTTAATAAGCTCATAAATCACCTGTTACTTTTTTAGTGCTTGAGATTACACTATAATCGCTGCCACTGAAAAGCCCCACTAGGAGAAAACCATGACCTTCGTTGTGACTGAAAGCTGTATTCGCTGTAAATATACGGATTGTGTAGAGGTCTGCCCCGTGGATTGCTTCCGTGAAGGCCCCAATTTCTTAGTGATTGATCCGGAAGAATGCATCGATTGCAATCTTTGTGTCCCTGAATGCCCAGTAGATGCCATCTATGCTGAAGATGATCTCCCAGCAAATCAACAACACTTTTTAGCACTTAACGCAGAACTGTCCCTGGAATGGCCCCTAATAACGACCCAAAAAGCAGCACCTGAAGATGCTGATGAATGGAAAGAGGTGAAAGATAAGCTTCAGTATCTCGAAAGATAAACCATCCCTCAGCGGGAACCAGCTGCCCCTGCCCTTGGAGCCCCGGCTGCGGCCGCCCATACCCTCAGCTGGAATAGAAGCAGGAATAGCACTTCTCCTCGGACCAGCCTTTCCCAAAAGTATTAGGCCAGCATATCGCACCTCACCTATCGAATAGAAGAGCAAAGAGAAAGAGGAAAATTCATTTGACACAAACGTACTCTCTATGTACTCTATCTTTCATGGAAGATGGAAATAGGCGGGTACTCAACTTAGTCCTTGAGTCGCTCAACTAGGCTATGGATAGCATGCTGGGCTCTACGGATAGAAACACTCTTGAAGCCATGGAAGAAGGCCAAGCGACCCATTTGAGTATCCACCTATTTACATCAATTATTAAAAATAATGGAGAAGAAGATATGAACACCTACACCGCAACACTTTATGCTCAAGACCAAGCACTTAGCAATCGATCAGGCAGTGATTTAAACTTATTAACCGCCTACTTGCTAAATCAAATCCAGGAGATATCATCGGGAACATCCGGAGTCATTATGGATCAGTATGGGCGTATTGTTCGCCGTTGTCGAAAGACTGCAGCTGTCTCTTAACTATGAGGGGAATGTAGAATGTTAACTATGAGCCAAGTAAAAACCTATGAATTCATTAAGAAATTCATAAAACAACATCAGCATTCCCCTACTGCCGCTGAAATTGCAGAGGGCATTGGTATTCAGTCCCGAGGAGTGGTCCATCGATACTTAAAAGCCTTAGTTGCCTCAAATTATATTCGTTTAACTCCACACCGACATCGTAACATTGAACTCAACACAGCCCTTGATCGTAAAGAAAGCCAAATTCCTCTGATTGGTTGTATTGCCGCTGGTCACCCGATTGAGGCTATTGGAATAGAAGAAAATATCGATATACAGAGTTTTTTTGCTGGATCCCAACAATTTGCCCTACGAGTCAAAGGCAACTCTATGATGGATGAAGGCATCATGGATGGAGATTTAGTCATCTGTGAATCAAGTCAAACAGCTCATAATGGCCAGATCGTAGTGGCCCTAATTGACAATGCAGAGGCGACTTTAAAACGAATTCGCTTCAACACAGAGAAAAACACTATCAGCCTTATCCCGGCTAATGCCGAATTTCAAACTGTAGACTACCCTGCAGAACGCATTCAAATTCAGGGGATCTATAGGGGTTTAATTCGCAAAAACCCCTAAGCTTTCTACTTATAAAACCCACCGGAAATTTTCTGCTTGCATTTTAAATTAAAATCAATATAAATTTGCACAATTAGAATCGCAGAATATGTGATATATGTGATATAAGCTGAAATTTAAATGGGTTTAGGGACGGGTCCTACCCTAGCCACCGTAATTTATGTAATTAGAGGATTTGTGACCGTGAATGACAATAGTACTTTTATTGATGAAGAAGATAGCGATGATGAACTACTCGTCGCTGATGATGATTTTGTATTTTTCAACCCAGAAGCTGAAGTGGATGAGGTAGAGCTAGATGGGCCAAGCTCCAAAAGCCCCAAAAGAGGCAATGCACGTCGCGCCCTCGAAGATTATTTTGAAGAACGGCAGCAACGCCGCCAAGAGGAAGACTATTTTGAAAACTTCAGCATACCTGTTGATGAAGACCAGTAATCCTTGCACATTTTCCGGTGCTTAAATCATTATGCATTTTTTGCATCACCCCCATTTACCAAATAAGGCGAACAACGTCTATAATCAACTTCTTGACGCCTTTATCGGCTCATTTCACAGGAATTCCTAATTATGAAAATAGCCATACTATCTCGAAATCCAAAGTCCTATTCTGTACAAAGAATGCGACAAGCAGCTGAAGCAAATGGACACGAATTTCATGTAGTCAATACACTTCGTTGCTATATGAATATCAGTTCTCATAAACCTTCCATTCATCATGCGGGAAAAGAACTCCCTCACTTTGACGCTGTGATCCCTAGAATTGGAGCTTCAATTAGCTTCTACGGTGCCGCAGTGGTTCGGCAATTTGAAACCATTGGCACATTTTGTGTGAATTCATCCATGTCGATTACTCGCTCCAGGGATAAACTTAGAGCCTTACAACTCTTATCTCGTAAAGGCATAGGCTTACCCATTACAGGGTTTGCTCACTCATTGAATGATGTGGGTGATTTAATTCAAATGGTAGGGGGAGCCCCTTTAGTCGTTAAGCTTCTAGAAGGCACCCAGGGCATAGGAGTTGTACTCGCAGAAACAGCAAAGGCTGCAGAAAGTATTATTGAGGCTTTTTTAGGCATCAAAACCAACATTATGGTTCAAGAATACATTAAAGAGGCTCGAGGAGCGGATATCCGATGTTTTGTCATAGATGGTGAAGTCATCGCTTCCATGGAGCGCCAAGCTGTGCCGGGCGAATTTCGCTCAAATCTTCACAGAGGAGGCAATGCTAAAATCATTGAAATTACTGAACAAGAACGGCAAACTGCTATAGAAGCAGCTGAAATCATGGGACTTAAACTAGCTGGGGTTGATATGCTCCGCTCAGAACGCGGTCCCTTAATTATGGAGGTCAATTCCTCCCCTGGTCTCAAAGGAATTGAGCACGCCACGGGAATCGATATTGCGGGACAAATCATTTCTCATATCGAGAGAAATGCAAAACCCATTACGGCCACGTGTCACTATGAAGGATAAGGACGATGTTAAACGAAGGATCTCACTCAGTATTGCAAATAGGATGGCAAGAATGGTGTTCATTAAAGGAACTTCATATACCCGCCATCAAAGCTAAAATCGACACAGGTGCTAAAACCTCAGCTATCCATGGGATTGATATCAGGCCCTTTACTCGAAAAGGCATCTTATACGCTCATTTCTCAGTTTATCCGTTACAACATAACACTGAGATCAAAATCGAATGCACTGCGCAAATAGTAGATAAACGCATAGTAATGAGCTCTAACGGCTTCCAAGAAGAGCGCTACGTCATCAAAACCAATATCGGAATGGGAGATCAACAGTGGGATATGGAGTTGACTCTCTCCGATCGCGAACCTCTTCGTTATCGACTACTCCTAGGTCGTGAGGCTTTAAAAGATCGTGTTATTATCAATCCCAGTAAACTATGTTGCCTCGGAAAACCTAAGGTTTCTGAAATTAATGAGTTCTATTACAAACATATTCCTCATAAGGCTAAGCCGCATCATGCTGAACTTTTATAGGGCAATAATTTTTTTCAAAAATTGATGAATTTTCTTTATTATTTCTGTCAATTCAATGATATAGTTTGCATCAAAATCAGGTACTGAAATAATCGACACTATAGAATGTTTCTCGATAAACTTTAAAATCCATTCTTAACCGATGGACTAATAAGAGTTTTTACAATAATGAGACAATGGAAGCAGGAATGCACACACTATATTTTATTTATTTCGTAGTATTCATCGCTTTTGTTTTCGACTTTATCAATGGTTTCCACGACGCTTCAAACTCGATTGCAACTGTAGTCGCCACAGGTGTTTTAAAACCTACAGTCGCTGTATTTTGGGCTGCTTTTTTCAACTTTATCGCCTTCTTATTTATTCACCTACAAGTCGCTACTACCATCGGTACAGGCTTAATTTTACCCAATGTCCTAGAGCCCTATGTCATATTTTCAGCTTTAATCGGGGCTATTAGCTTCAACCTTTGCACCTGGTATTTTGGACTACCCTCTAGCTCTTCTCACGCTTTAATCGGTGGTTTAGTCGGCGCTGGAGTGGTTAAGGGTGGCTGGGCAGCCATCGAGATGCTCGGCCTTATGAAAGTTCTGATCTCAATCATAATTTCCCCACTACTCGGTATTTTTCTAGCTTTAACACTCATCTCAATCTTGAAACACTTCCTTAAAAACTATCAGGGCAAACGAGTAGAACGTTGGTTTCGTAAAATACAGTTAGTGTCGTCTGCCCTCCTCAGCATAAGCCATGGGGGCAATGATGCTCAAAAAACCATGGGGATAATCGCCGTATTATTATTCTCGGCTAATATTCTCGGCGATAAGTTTTATATCCCAACTTGGGTCATTATCTCCTGTAACTTAGTTATGGCGCTTGGAACTTTAGCCGGTGGCTGGAGAATCGTGAACACTCTGGGCACTAAAATCACCAAGCTAACCCCTATCAGCGCCTGCTGTGCTGAAACCGCCGCAGCTGCTATTATTTTCTCTGCAACTAATATGGGTATTCCAGTCTCGACCACTCATACCGTCACAGGCGCCATCGTCGGTGTAGGCACTTCTAAAGGCCTCTTAGCGACCAATTGGGCTTTGATTCAACGCATCCTATGGGCATGGTTATTCACCATTCCTGTCGCAGGGATTATCGCTGCTGCCTTCACTTGGGCAGCTTCTTTTGCGCTTTAGAGTTATGTAGGTTAATCCTGTTGTAGGTTGGTCCCAAGCATAGCGCGGGCCAACGATCCCGTTCTTTTCTAATGCCAAGACTAAAAGAATATGTTGTTTTGTTAGGCCGCGCTACGCTTGGCACTAACCTACGCATACTACAGTCCCGGTTACCACCAAACTATCGATAATATAGCCTAATCATATTCATTGTGATAGGATATACTATATCTTATATCATAGATATCTTAGAGGTTATTATCATGAGAAAAATCCTTATTTCAATGCCAGGCACATTAGCAACCCGTATGAAAGCCGCTATACCTGCACGCCAACGCAGCAAGGTCATTGCAGCCCTTATCGAGGATGAAATAGAGAAGCGTGAAAAACGTCTTTACGAGTGTGCAGTCGCTGTTGAAAAAGATAAAATCTTAGGTAAAGAAATGAAGGAGTGGGATAATACACTTCAAGATGGACTAGATGATGAATCGTGGTGATATTTATTGGGTCGATTTAAATCCTACTAAAGGTTCTGAAATTAATAAATTAAGGCCATGTGTATTAGTCGGAGCAACCCCTATTAATCAGGCAAGACATACCGTAGTAGTAATCCCTTTATCTTCTTCCACACAAGCTCGACCTCCCATTACTATTTTAGTTTCCTGCCTAGGAAAGCAAGCCATTGCTGTTTGTGATCAGATCCGTACGGTTGATAAAAGTCGATTAAAAAAATCAGCTGGGCGACTTTCTGAAGAAGATTTGAATGCTTTGGAAGATGGATTGCGACAGGTTTTGTGTTTGTGAAAAATTTAACCTTGCCAAAAACCCCCTCCTACTTTATCCTCCCCTACTCATGCGCCCGTAGCTCAGTTGGATAGAGTACTTGGCTTCGAACCAAGGTGTCGGGAGTTCGAATCTCTCCGGGCGCACCAAAAAACAAGAGGCTGAAAGCCTCTTTTTTTTGCCCAGAGAAATGAGAATCCCCATAAATCTGATAAAATCGAGTGGATAGCTGATTTGTCAAATTATGCAGGTTAGTGCCAAGCGCAGCGCGGTCTAACAAATCAACACATTCTTTTATATTAGCTTTACAAAAAAACGGGTTTGGTGGGCACGCTAACTCTTTTCCCACCCTACATTTTAGACAGCATGGAGTTTTACTAAGCAAAAAAAAGAGGCTTTCAGCCTCTTATTTTATTGGTGCGCCCGGAAGGAGTCGAACCTCCGACCACCTGGTTCGTAGCCAGGTACTCTATCCAGCTGAGCTACGGGCG
>CAIQCE010000282.1 GCA_903870185.1 uncultured Gammaproteobacteria bacterium | reverse complement strand
CAAAAATATCTCCATTGGGATTGGTATCACCTGGCATAGCCAAAGCTCGAATCGCTAATTGACCTTTAGGTGGATAAGAAGCTTCTTTTTTCATATTAAATTTCTTCTTCTATTAGGTGACGTTTAGACAGTAAATGATCTAAAGAAAATTTTCCAGGACCATGAAACATCAACATCGCTAAAATTAAGCCCCAACAAATATGCTCATCCAAACCATCCACCCCTTGTGGAGTCCATAAAAAATGATAGGAAGTCACAGTGATTATATTGTAGATAAAGAAAATTAAAATCATGAGCCGCCCACCTAAACCAATCACCAATAATATCGGCAATATTAATTCTGCTGCTGTCCCGATATAAGCCGCCACCTCAGGTGACAAAAATGGTACTTGATACTCAGTACTAAATAAAATAATCGTGACCTGCCAACTTGCAATTTTGGTCAACCCAGATTGAAAAAAGATTTTAGCCACCCATAATCGCGCTAAAAAATCGCCCAAAGGCGTCAGTGCCTTCAACCCTTTTATGATAGGTTTAACTAAACGTGCTATACGTTGTTCCACGATCGCTTACTCCTTAAAGAGTCTATAACTCTCTATTTATGCTATTATTTTAAACTTCAGTAGTATAGATCAATTCTTAAGGGGAGAGAAGCTTCCGAAAAAACCCTTCATATTCCCTTAATCTCCATTTGTTAAAATATAGATTAGACTATAGCAATGGAGTTAATTATGAATCTTAAGCTTTTTATGCACAATCATCATGGGAAAATGCTGAAGTTTTTTTACATAGGATTCACAATTTCTGCTGCTGCCTTGCTATTATTCCCGACCCCGGCTCCGGCGACTGTGGGCCTAATTTTCACTATTTTCGCTGGGGCACTGACCTTTGTTAATTCCCTTTTGGAATATCATCATTCTATTACTCAATATCGAGCACAACTTCAAAAAGCTCGAGATAAAAACAATGAGATTTTTAACACTGGATTTAAATCTCGACACAACAATCAATTAGAAGAATTGAAATCAATTACCTATTATAAAATTCCATCACCTGAATTTTTATTAATCATTAATGCTCTCGCACCTTTAATGGGAGCCATATTGGCCATTCTTAAATTATTAGCCGTCATCGACGTGATTGGAGCAGCTTCATTGCCCAGCATATTAGTCGGTCTAGTCATTGCTAATTTAATCGTGACGACTTTGATCGATAAAGTCATTGACTCATTGATTCAATCTAAAGTAAAAAAATTAGATGAATTGGATGATCAAATTACTGAGAAATTAACAGAAGAAAAAGGTAAAATGATGACAGTGGCGATTAAGCGACATCGTCCTACTATCAGCGATAATCTCGATAAATTACCTACTCGTCTATTAGCAGAAACCTTGGAAATCGATGCAGTAAGTTTATTTAATCCTCCAGCATCAGAACTTCAAAGTCACACAACTACAGCAGCTCTCGCCGTCTAAGCATTATTCACTAGCCAATGATAAGCCATCGATGGTAAGCTTTTAATATTCT
>CAIQCE010000281.1 GCA_903870185.1 uncultured Gammaproteobacteria bacterium | reverse complement strand
CGTCCCGGGCAATCGATAGGCTCAGCCGATATAATCAAAAATTTATCCAACGATGAAGATGCTTGGGGCTTTACTCCCATGAGAGTGGGCACTTTTTTTGCGGGTGATATGGATGCTTTAAGCATTTCACAACACGGATTTGGGCCTCACTCCGCATTCTTATTTCCCACCTTAATCATTCTAGCAGTTAGTCTGACTCGAAGTATTCGTTCTTGGTTGGGTTATACCAAAAGAGCTACCATTGAAGGAATGTATGCTGAGCATGATTCCACCTTGATCAGTGATGATCGACCTAAGATCATTCACTATCACATCAACAAAATAGATTCTGAACATACTGAAATACCTTTTAATATCGAAATATTTTCTGATGCGATTGTTTGGGATCGAACTCAAGAAGGCGATTATCGGCTTTGTTATGCCGCCTTGATTCGAGATCCTGCTACTCGAAAATTACTGATCGCCAAAAAAGCTTTAACAGAGGGGCAAGCCCGCCACTATGAAGATACTGCTCAAAAAAATCCTGGTGAACTAATCACCCTTAGAGATATTATAAGAAAAGAACGCCTTAGCACATTGCGACCTGATAATTTTTCACATACCCCTCCTAAACCGACTCGCCAATGGCTTAAAGAATTATTCACCACGGCTGAGGGTCGAAGCTCACTGATCTTCAACGTTCGAAATTTTCTATTCACATCTGCTATGTGGTATTGGATGGTTTGGGCTATTGCAGCAGGCACGGTGGGGATCGCTGTCACAGGTGGTATTGCCTTTGGCTCTCCTTTTATTGCATTTTTATTACCCGTGCTCATCGCCATTTTACAATTTGGTCTTCAAGCCTATCGAAGTTACAAACATCGAAATGAACCTGCGGCTGATCCTAATAATATTAAAATGGCTGAAATTTTGACTAAAATTCGAATAGCTGAACATAGAGTGGATCTTGAAAAAGATAAGCAAAGTGATCAATTAAATCCAGCACCGACTCTTGCAGAACTAAAAACTCAATTTCCCAATCTTCAACTAAAAAACAATGCCATCCAAAAGCTCTCAACGGTACAGAGCCACAGCAAAAGCCGTGTACGTTTTAAAACAGTGATCGGCTTTATAGGCGGCTTTATCACGGGATTTTTAATTAGCTGGTTGATAACTGATTTCTTAAGCAGTGTTTTATTAGTAGGCGGAATTGGAGCAGGGGCTGCAGGGGCCATTATTCCAGTTGCCATCTGCATCGCGATTGGAGTGGTTTTTTCTATTATAGCTAACCGAACAGCACGCAAAGATGAAGCGCTTCGAGGTGAAAGCCTCAATGTAAAACTGAAGGATGATCTTAAAACAAAAGTGGCTGAACTTTATGAAGAAGTTCAATTGCGTCGAGCCCATGTCGCTCAGTTAATCAACACTCGAAGTGTTAATAAAGCAGAATATATGAATCCTATCAGCGTGGATAATGCTGATTTTATGAACAAGCTCAAGACAAAAAACAAAACATCCAAAGATCGCTACAGAAATGGTATACAAGAAATTTTTAATAATTTAACACCTATTATCGCGGGATCAGGCTCTGGCGCTTTGCTGATCAGAATAGCCTTCGGTATAGTGGTTGCTGTCGGCGCTGCCAGCTTAGGAATGGCAACGAGTGGTGGGGTCATTGCCGCCATCGTCATCGCTGCTTCGATCTGGGCTTATGTTCGTTATCGTGATTATCGAGATGTTAAAGCCGTTGCGAGAGCCGATCAAACATTGGATCAAATTTCAGCTGAGTTAAAAATCTTGGAAAGTGAAAATAAGATTTTAATGGCACAAGAAGTGCGATTATTGGCCATACCCACTCAAGTGCCGGCTCCAGAACCCGTAATTCTAACTTCAGAGGCACCCTCACTTGCTCATAATAAAACAATTCATCTTGCAACTAATCCAGCTAAAACTCCCCGCAGAGACAGTATAGTCAGCAATGTTTCATCTCAGTCTATTGATGCAGATACAGCATCACAAACTTCTAGCACGCCCACTCTAAGACTCAACCCTACTGGAGGCTCTCATAAGGGAGATACTGTATAATGCCCTCATCCCACGATGAAATTCATCAACCCTTAAAGCGTAGTCATGCCGAGGCTCATATCGACACTTCAGCCTTAAAGGAAGCCCTAGCTCCAGACACCTCACCTGAGACTGCTAGAATGGACACTTCGCAATTTCCTTTAACGCATTACCGAACCGTTGATCAAGAAACTTTAGTTGAAGAAGCATTACAAAATTTTGACGAAAATCTTAATGAATTATTACTCAATCCAGTCAGAACCATTGATTTCTTTGAGGGTAGCTCTGCTTATTTTGCGAATGATGATCACAATCCTCACAATATTATTGGGGAATTAGCGCTGATTAGTTTAGTCGGCAGCATTGTCCAAGCCTTCTACCGATTTCTAAAACCTTCCTCACAAAAAACAGCGATAGAAATACTGGAAGGACCCAAACCACCTTCTAAATTTACATCTCTGGAAGCAGATAAAGATTTTCTCGATTTTAAAGTAATTGCCAGTCGAATTCTTTACGAGCGTGCTTATGATTATAAGCCGACCTATGCAGCCTTAGTTAAAAATATTAAAACGGGGAAAGATTTTTTTGTTAGAGTTCCATTAGATTCAACCTTGATTAAAGAATATAGCACTGAAAATTCCAACCTACGAAAAATCATCCATTATAATCTAGATGAACACCTATTAGCCTCCCTCAGAGCTAAACAAAAACCAGCCAATGAAGAGCCTATTCAAACTAGTTCTAAACAATTAACATTCGATGATTTCTGGAGCCGAAGCACAAAATTAGGTAGCAATTTATTTAAATTATTGTTCATCTATGGTGCTTGGCTATTAACAATAAAAACTTTATTTATGAGCCTCGCAGGTATTGCATTGAGCACCACTGGCCTATTTTTAATTCCTTTAGCCATTGTAGGTTTACTTTCTAGTTTTAAAATACTGTCCACCGTGAGAAATATCAATAACCCTGCTCCCAGTATTGAAGATCGCCTAGCGGTTGAAACACTTGCCAAAATGCAATTGGTCGATGATGAAGCTGAAAAAATTGAAAAAGATTTAAAAGGATTACATCTTCTACTCAACATTCCTGAAAAGGAAATCAATCATTCTTTGAAATTTTCGGATCGAATTTCAAATCACAACCCTACAGCTGAGAAAACCATAGCTCCTGTCGAAAGAAAATGGTGGAGAATTGGTGTCGTGACATTAAGTAGTTTTATCGGTGGATTTGTAATGGGGTTAGTTACCAGCGATCTCATGAGCACTCTTCTGACAACTTTCTTTCATGTGGCAGGCAATGCCGTATTGGGAGCAGGAATCCCATTCTTAATTAGCTTAGGAGTGGGCTTAGTATTTGGTGTCATTGGATTTAAAGCGACTAAAAAGTCAGAAGAAAAAAGAGCTAATGATTTCCACACCTTAAAAGAAACTTTATTTGGTAAAATAAATTCTTTAAATGAAAGCGTAGGTTACAAACGTGGACTTCTAGCTGAATTGAAACAACTCTTTCAACATAATCATTCAGATGCTCATGAACTTTTTAAAAATACTCATTACAAGCACGCACTTAAAGAATTTACTGCTCGGTCAGATAACTCTGAATTCATGAAGCGAATGCAACTCCGAACCCAATCCCAGTCAGGGAAAATAAGTCGATTGTTAAAAAAAGGCGCCAGTCGATTTCTTATTTTATTTAGCGGAGCAGGTACAGGCTCAATGCTAGTTCAAGTCACCTTTGGATTAATTGGTACTCTAGCGGCAGCTACCCTTGTTACCAACCCTTTTTCCCTATCTGCCGTTGCACTGATTTTAGCTTTTGCCGCAACGGGAATGGCAATCGCTAAGTTCATGGAAAAAATCGCCAAGAATCAAATTTTAAAATCAGAAGCGGACTTAAATGAAGCCTCGACTCAATTGCTAGCTTTACAAAAAGAGAGCTCTGTACTCGATCAACAAATTCATTTATTGCAAGCGGTGGAAGCTAAACAAAAACTGGGGGAACACTCCCCTATTAAGCGTGAAAAAGCCCATCACAAGCTTAAAGAGCTTCCCGCATATAAAGAATTCAAAGGGCTTTCAGCTGATGTAGAAACGACAGAAGAAAATTCTCACCCTGAAGAGGGGTCTAGAGGTGGAGAACATCCTTAATTAATTTGTTTAGCTGCGCTGCGCTTGGCACAAATGCCGTCGATCTGGCTTGTTATAATAAATGTAGGTCGGCGCTAAGCCCTGCACAGGCACCCGGCTAAAATACCTGAGGAACTTAAAGCAGGGCGAACCCGACAATTAGAGCCTAGGCAAAAATGCAAAATAGAACAGAGTGGATCCCGTGGACAATCCCGCGAACAAGTCGCGGGACAGCGGCATTAGCGGGACGACGACGTGGAGGATGGCTTCGCACCATGCACAAAAGCCGTCGTCCTCTGGCTCCTGACTTAAGCATTTTTTAAAGCTGGACGAGCTTGAAACCCGCGCCCAGCTTGGGCTTTCAAAATTTAGTCACTACATTATTATGAGTTTTACACAATCACTTGGGCGTTATTGTTTCGTTGAATCTGAAAGGCTTTG
>CAIQCE010000280.1 GCA_903870185.1 uncultured Gammaproteobacteria bacterium | reverse complement strand
TAATTAATTTATTCAATTGGTTATAGATCGTGCTGGCGGAGCCTGGCACCAAAATATCTAATGACGAGAGATGCCCTTAAAAATATCACCCAAAGATCACAAAAACTCCCACCGCTTAATCAAGATCTTTGAATGCCAATTATCACGAGAAAGTTGAATCAAGGTAGGGAAATCGGAACGCTGATGGGACTGATAATTTTGATAAGCAACTTTCCAACCAGCCTGTTCCAATACTGAGAGGCGCCCCCATGAATCCCAATGGGCTTTATAAGGTCCCGGAGCTGGCAGTGAACGAACCCAATATTGCAAATTGGAGACTGGCAATTCCCAGCCTAATTGCTGAAGCATTAATTCTTCGGGTCGCTTGGCGTTTGCAATAAGTGTATCCCCACGCCACAATTGAACCTGTTGAGCATTCCCTTTGATCAAAACGGTATAGAGATTTAAAGCCGAATGGATCCGTAATTCATAACCCGCTTTCGATTGCAGCCAATTATAATTAGCGACAACGGCCTGACCCGGTTGATTTAAACTAAATACCCCTTGAATTTCCCAATGAGAAATAGCCGCCAATTGAGCCTGCCGATCGGCTGGGGCGCGATAGTGATTCTCTCTGGATACAGGCAAATGAGCACAAGCCGTCAGCAATAAAAGAGTCAGCGTTAAAAATAATGAGGCGAATTTCATGAGCTCACTATAGCGCGCCTCAAATGGTGAGACAATTTTAATATGTTTTGTTGGGCCGCGCTGCGCTTGGAGCGTAACCCGTCGTCCTCTGGCTTGACCAGAGGATCCAGGAGAATCAAAAAAGAAAAGAATGGATCCCGCGGACAAGCTGCGGGACGACGGTAGGGCTACAAGGCAAGCGAGCAGTAACGAAAAAGAACGGGGTTGGTGGGCACACTTCGTTTTGCCCACCCTACATGACTTGATAGTCTCGATGATACCGAGCTTCGCTTGGCACTCACCTACACTAATATGCTATGATCCGCCCAGGTTTAACTATATATAATGAACAGCATGGCACTGCTTACCTACGGCATCAATCATAAATCAGCCGCCCTAGAGCTTCGGGAACAACTCAGCTTTCAAACTGAGAATATTCCTATGGCATTACAGGACCTTAAAACTCGATATGCTGTTAACGAGGCCGTCTTACTTTCAACCTGCAATCGAACCGAGCTTTATGTGGATTGTGCCGATCCTAATAGCGTTGCGAAATGGCTGGCCGAACACCGCCAAGTCAACACTCAACATTTGAATTCCCACAGTTATGCCCATCATGATTTCAATGCGATCCGCCATATCATGCGAGTTGCGAGTGGCTTAGACTCCATGGTTCTGGGTGAGCCCCAAATATTAGGACAAATGAAAGAAGCTTATGCACTGGCACAACAAGCTGGCACAGTCGGTCCTCAGTTCCACAAACTTTTTCCGAGCATCTTTTCAACCAGCAAAACGATTCGAACTCAAACAAGTATCGGTGCTCATCCTGTTTCAATTGCTTATGCCATTGTCCAACTTGCCAAGCGTATATTCAGTGATTTAAAAAATGCCCGAGTACTCTTAATCGGCAGCGGTGAAACAATTGAGCTCGCAGCGACTCATTTATTTAATAATGGGATCCAATCATTAACCATCGCTAATCGTTCATTCGAACGAGCTCAACAACTCGCTCAAAAATACCCAGCGAAAATTATCAGTCTTTCCGATATTCCCAATCAACTTAAAGAAGTGGATTTATTAATTACAGCCACCTCAAGTCCTTTACCGATTTTAGGAAAAGGTATGGTTGAAAGTGCTTTGAAATCTCGGAAGCATCGGCCCATATTAATGGCAGATTTAGCAGTCCCTCGAGATATTGAGCCCGAAGTAGGGCAGTTAGAAGACATCTATCTTTATAATATCGATGACCTTAATTCGGTTATCTCCCAAAACTTAAAATCACGTGAAAGTGCGGCTGAAGAAGCGGAAAATATCATTTCCCTACAAACTGCGCATTACTTACAAGAATTGCGAATACATAACGCCTCCAATCTCATTCAATCTTATCGAAAAAAAATGCAACAATTAAGTGAATCAGAATTAGAAAAAGCCATGCATCAACTTCATCAACAACAAGATCCTGAGCGAGTTCTAAAAGAATTAGCTCATAATATTTGCAATAAAATGATGCATCAACCAACCATTAAAATTCGAGAAGCCGCATATGAGGGTGATTTTGATTTACTAAATTACTCAAAAATCTTATTGGATCTTGAACCTTCCGAAAATGACTAAATACTTATGAAATCTTCCATCTTAGAAAAACTTAATTTTTTAGCTCAGCGTCATGAAGAGCTCGCGCACTTAATGTCAGACCCTGAAATTATTAACGATCAAAATCGATTTCGTGAACTAGGAAAAGAGTATTCGCAATTAGGTGAAGTCGTAGAAAGTTTTACTCGCTATCAAAAAAATTCGGAATCCATTATAGACGCCCAAGCACTATTAAAAGAAAATGATCCCGAGTTAAAAGAATTGGCTGAGTTAGAATTGGCTTCTTTGGAAACAGAACGCGAAAAGCTCATTGAAGAATTACAATTATTATTGCTACCTAAAGACCCGCATGATTCTAATAATGTATTCTTAGAGATTCGTGCAGCAGCAGGTGGAGATGAAGCCGCTATATTCGCAGGTGATTTATTTAGAATGTATGCGCGCTATGCAGAAACCCAAAACTGGAAAATTGAAATTATTTCTCAACATGATGGGGAGCATGGCGGCTTCAAAGAAATCATCAGCCGAATTGCAGGGCAGGGCGCCTATTCTAAACTTAAATTTGAATCAGGAGCTCATCGAGTTCAACGGGTCCCCACTACAGAATCCCAAGGACGAATCCATACCTCTACATGCACCGTAGCGGTGATGCCCGAAATTGATGAAGTAGAAGCAACCGATATTAATCCAGCCGATTTAAGAGTGGATACTTATAGAGCTTCCGGAGCGGGTGGCCAGCATGTTAACAAAACAGAATCTGCGATTAGGCTTACCCATATTCCAACAGGCATTGTAGTTGAATGCCAAGATGAGCGCTCACAGCATAAAAACAGAGCACGTGCGATGTCCTTACTGCAATCCAAAATTTTGACTCAACAACAAGATCAGCAACAACAAGAAACGGCTCAAGCTCGAAAAAGCTTGGTCGGAACAGGTGATCGATCCGAAAGAATTCGAACCTATAATTTCCCACAAGGTCGAATCACCGATCACAGAATTGGTCTGACACTTTATAAATTAGATGCGGTTATTGAAGGTGAATTGGGAGATATTATTGAACCTTTGATACGTGAACAACAGGCAGAACAATTAGCCTCTCTCTCAGCGTAGGATTGTCACTTTGAAACTGGCAAAATTACTCCAAGAAACTTCACAAAAACTTTCTTCCATAACAGATTCTCCTCGTCTAGAAGCTGAGTGCCTACTATCTCACGCTCTATCGATAACTCGTTCTGAAATTTATGCTTATCCTGAAATGGAACTTTCTGAAATTCAATTGAAATCATTTCCTCTGTTGATGGAAAGACGAATTCAAGGTGAGCCATTGGCTTATATTTTAGGGCTTAAAGAATTTTGGTCTTTGGGTTTTAAAGTAACACCTGCCACTTTAATTCCGAGACCTGAGACAGAATCTTTAGTTGAATGGATGCTGGTTAATTTTCCGAATGACCAAACATTGAAAATTGCTGATCTAGGTACGGGTTCTGGCGCCATTGCCTTGAGTCTTGCCTCAGAAAGACCCCACTGGAAAATCACAGCAACCGATCAATCTTCTGAAGCCTTAGACATCGCTCGATATAATGCTAAAAAGCTAGGCATTTTGAATGTGGAATTATTAGAAAGTGATTGGTGTGAAGCGCTCAAGGAGAATCAGTATTTTGCTATAGTCAGCAACCCTCCCTATATAGAACCAAACGATCCTCACTTAACTCAACTTCAATGGGAGCCTAAAAGCGCCTTAGTCGCCGGTGAAAATGGTCTTTCTGATCTTAGATCTATTATTGAAACAGCCCATCACTATCTCTCAAAAAATGGTTATTTAGTCTTAGAGCATGCCTTCGATCAAAGTCAGCCTGTACAAAGTTTATTAAGGCAGAATGGTTATAAATCGATTGAATCTCATCCTGATTTAAACGATCATCTACGATTTACGACTGCCTCTAAAATAGGGTTTTAATTATAGGCCAATGATTATGAATAGAATACGTGGTATAAGTTTACTCGAAGTATTACTCGTTTTGAGCATTGCGGCCAGTATTATGGTCTTGACCACGCGATATTTTGCACTGAGTCGACTCAATTTAAAAACTGCTCAATCAATTTCACAGATGCAAAAAATTACTTCAGCCGCCTATCAATGGCTGGAAACTCAAAAACAATTGAATTTCAACACCCCCAGTCCAATCAACATTACGGATCTAACAGCTCTTGCTCTCATCAACTCTAATGACATGATTGATCCTTGGGGTGGTAGCATCACCATTGCACCTGATTCAGCCGATAAGCACTACGTCACTATTTATATCCCGGGCGCACCGATGGTGGCTTGTGTGAATTTACAAAAACGACTGAGCAATATCGCTCATGATCAAATTACTGACTGCACTTCCAGCAGCGGTTATCATGCGAGTTTTTAATATGAAATGTGTATTAGCCTCCACCAATGCAGGAAAGCTTCAAGAAATTCAAGGCCTCATGGAACACGCTCAATTTGAATTAATCTTACAATCAACTCTTGGGATTCCCGATGCTGATGAAACAGGATTAAGTTTTGTTGAAAATGCGATCCTAAAAGCACGGCATGCCTCTCAATTATCAGGCCTTCCCGCAGTAGCAGATGACTCTGGATTATTAGTAGAAAGCTTAGGAGGGGCCCCTGGACTTTATTCAGCTCGCTACGCAGGGCCCGATGCAACGGATCATGATCGCAATCAAAAATTACTATTTGAACTTGCAAAAACCGGAGCCACTAATCGC
>CAIQCE010000279.1 GCA_903870185.1 uncultured Gammaproteobacteria bacterium | reverse complement strand
TTATCTAATTCTTCTAAATGAGACTCTAATGGTTTTTTTAAATCATTTTGATAGAAAAATTCTGCATCGTTCAATCGGGCATTAATGACTCGTTCATTACCACTGACAATAATGCTGGGTTTTTTACTTTCGATATTACTCACTAATATAAAGTAAGGCTGTAATGAACCCGTTTGGTTTTGAACAGGGAAGCATTTCTGATGAACTTTCATTGAAGTGATCAAAACTTCAGAGGGGATTTCTAAAAACCGTCTATCAAAATGACCCATATGCACTACAGGCCATTCTACAAGGTTTGTAACTTCATCTAATAAATTTTCATCTATAAGGGCAACACCCTGAGGGAAATCCAGTGATTGAATAGTTGAACGAATTAACTCTCGTCTTTCATTAAAATCGGCTATGACCTTATTTAGTCTTAACCGCTCTCTGTATTCATTCGCATTTTCCAGTCGAATACTTTCAGGATGATGAAATCGATGTCCATAGGTTAAACGATCTGATTTTTTACCTAGGATATTAGCGGGAATAACTTCGTTACCTAATAGCAAAGTTATCCATTGTACGGGTCGAAGAAATTCTACATCGGAATTGCCCCAACGCATGCTTTTATTTAGTGGTGTGTTTTTGAGTGTGTTTTGAATGATTTCAGCGATTAAATCGCGAGTATTTTTCCCTTGTTGATTCACCAAGCAATAGACCCATGCACCTTTCTTGGTTTCTCTGACCTCTAATTGATCGATCGATACGCCACAAGATTTGACGAAACCCATGCAAGCGAGTGTTGGTGTTCCACTTTTATCATAGGCTGCATCGATACTCGGACCCTGTCGCTCAATTGAGCGGGGTGGCTGAGTGCCTATTAAATCTTTAATCAGAAATGCGATACGTCTGGGCGTTGAAAACGAGTGTATCGATTCAAATGTTAGTTCAAATTGATGAAGTTCCTGCCGAAGGGATGCTTCCATATTTTTGACTAAATTAATCAATGGTAGGGCGGGTAATTCTTCACATCCTATTTCGAATAATAAGTTTTCAGGCATTATTCACCTGCTTCAAATTTGGAAAACCTAAGGCTTCTCGAGACAAATAATAGGATTTTGCAATTTCTTGAGCTAATTTTCGAATTCTTAGTATATAAGCCTGTCTTTCGGTGACCGATACAGCTTGCCTAGAATCTAATAAGTTAAATGTGTGTGAAGCTTTTAAAACCATTTCATATGCGGCTAACGGAAGATTTTTTTGACAAAGAGATTTTGCATTTTGTTCATAATTTTCAAAAGATAGCATTAGGAAATCTACATCTGCGTGTGAAAAATTATAGTGAGACATTTCTACTTCATTCTGATGAAAAATATCTCTATATTTAACAGGACCATTTTTTCCTACGGTCCACACCAAGTCAAACAAACTGTCTACGCCTTGTATAAACATCGCAAGTCTCTCTAAGCCGTAGGTTAATTCTCCCGTAATAGGCTTACACTCTAATCCACCGACTTGTTGAAAATATGTGAATTGTGAAACCTCCATTCCATCTTGCCAGACTTCCCATCCAAGACCCCAAGCACCTAAAGTGGGTGATTCCCAATTATCTTCTACAAAGCGGATATCATGTAATAAAGGATCAATTCCCAAAGTACGCAACGAATCTAAATATAAAGCTTGAATGTTTTCAGGTGAGGGTTTCAAAATGACCTGAAATTGATAATAGTGTTGTAGCCGATTAGGATTTTCCCCATATCGGCCATCTGTTGGTCTTCTAGAGGGTTGAACATAAGCGGCTGACCAAGGTTCTGGTCCAATGGCTTTCAGAAAGCTAGCGGGGTGGAATGTACCAGCCCCCACTTCCAAATCTAGAGGTTGCAGAATCACACAGCCTTGTTCTGACCAATATTGCTGTAGCTTAAAAATCACCTCCTGAAAGGTGATTGGATTCTGCAAGCTAGACATCTTTAGCTATTAACTTTTGCAATTTGGGCGTTTAAGGCTTGTTCAGAAGTAGCCCCTGGAATAAATCCAAATTGAGTTCCAGCTTTATTAGCAACAATAAATGCTGGTGTTCCTGCTAATTGTAGATCTTGAGCCAGCTTAAAGTTTTGCTTAAGCTCGCCTTTAACCTCAGGAGCTTCCATTTGTTTAGCTAATAGATCGGTATCTATTCCAACTGATTTTGCGATTTTTAGCACCGTTTCATTATTTAAGGGGCCTTTTGTTTCCATCAAAGCTTGATGGAAGGGATAAAATTTACCCTGTTTTACTGAAGCGATGGCCGCCTTAGCTGCATACTCAGAGCTGTTTCCAAAAATAGGTAATTCTTTAAATACCACTCGAAGATTTGTATTTTTGCTCACTAAACTATCGATGGTTTTGCTCATGTCTTTACAGTGTCCACATTGATAGTCAAAAAATTCAACGATACTGACTTGAGCCGTATTGGGGCCAATTACGGGTGTGTTTGGATCGTTAAAAAGTACTTTAGAATTGTCTTTGATAGCACTCATCGCGACTTTTTCCTGACCTTTTTGCATCTGATCGCGCAGGGCTTCAGAAGCTTCAACTAAAACCTGGGGATTTTTAACTAAATATTGGTGCACGACTTCTTGAATTTGTTTGACTTGGTCTGGGGTAAAGGTGCTGTCAGCAGCATTTACACTAAAAGCAGGTGTTAGGGCGAGTATTCCAGCGAACAATAATGAATTTTTCACAGTGAGATCCTTTTAGAGCGGGTGATTTAAAGTGAACATCGTAAACTATTAAGCTGCTATCGCCAACTTCAATTTCTGCATGGCTATTTTTTCAAGCTGGCGAATTCTTTCCGCTGAAACCTGGTATTTATCAGCAAGTTCATGGAGGGTCTGCTTTTCTTGATTTAACCAACGCTGATGCAGTATATCTTGGCTTCGTTCATCTAATGTATTTAGAGCAGAATAAAGCTTGTTTTCTTGAGAAGAAGACCAGTCATCGCATTCTAAAAGTTGGGCAGGGTTATAACGTTGATCTTCGAGATACTGGGCTGGTTTTAAGTGAGAATGTTCATCGTCAGAGTCTTCTAAATCAAAGGATTCATCATAAGCGCTTAATCGGGTTTCCATATTCCGGACTTCTTTAGGGCTTACATTTAATTCTTCGGCAACAGCCTGTACTTCAGCCTCGCTGAACCAACCTAATTTTTTGGAGGCTTTTCGTAAATTAAAGAATAATTTTCGCTGAGCTTTGGTAGTTGCAACTTTAACTATTCTCCAATTGCGGAGTACAAATTCGTGAATTTCAGCTCGGATCCAATGAACGGCGAAAGACACTAATCGAACCCCTTTAGTGGGATCAAATCGCTTAACTGCCTTCATTAGGCCAATATTACCTTCTTGAATTAAATCAGATTGTGATAAGCCATAGCCATCGTAACCACGGGCAATTCGAACGACAAAACGTAGATGGGAAAGAATTAACTTCCGAGCCGCTTCTAGCTCATTGTTTTCACGCAATCGAGTTGCTAAATCATACTCCTCTTCAGGAGTTAAGAGAGGGATCTGCTTTGTCCAATGGATATAGGATCCAATACTTCCCAATGAAAGGGCGGATTGTATGCGTTGTAAGTCTTGATTCATCAGATTATACCTCTACCAATCTAAGTGAAATTATGTTAGCACTCTCAGTCTTTGAGTGCTAGTTTCTTGACATTAAGAGAAGCTTTTCCTATGGTGAGCTGGATTTTATAGGGGGATGAAACCATTTTTAAATCGATAAAACCAGCCTTATGGTTAATGTTACTCTGTTTGGTACTTTATTTGCCAGGAATTGGATCACTGCCCCTCACAGATCGTGATGAGGGACATTATGTTCAGGCAAGTAAACAACTTATTGAATCTAAACAATATTTTGAAATTAAGTTTCAAGATAAACCTCGTCACTTAAAGCCACCAGGTATCTATTGGTTACAGACGGCTTCGGTTTCTACATTTTCCCAAGTTGATTCAACTCAAATTTGGCCATATCGGTTGCCGTCCTTCTTCGGCGCGCTGTTTGCCATTCTGTGCTTATATTATATGAGTAGAGCTTTAGTTGGAGATCGACAAGCTTTCTGGGGTTCAGCCTTTTTTGCAA
This sequence comes from uncultured Gammaproteobacteria bacterium, assembly GCA_903870185.1. Classification (GTDB taxonomy): domain Bacteria; phylum Pseudomonadota; class Gammaproteobacteria; order Coxiellales; family Coxiellaceae; genus CAIQCE01. The sequence continues at coordinate 1,861 of CAIQCE010000279.1, read as the reverse complement.
GCTCGTTATTAATGATAGTCGAGGCTCATTTAGCTTTAACAGATGCTGTTTTGGTAATGAGCATCGTGGGAATGCAGACAGCCCTCTGGAGAATTTACCAGCCAAAGAATAAATCTCAATATCGCTATGCATTAATGTTTTGGACATTCATGGCTTTTGGATTTTTAATCAAGGGCCTAACGCCCCTCTTTGGAGCGCTAACGATAGTATTTTTACTTTTAATAGATAGAGATCGATCCTGGATTAAGGGATTACATTTAAAATGGGGTTTACCATTATTTTTACTTTTGAGCGTCTCTTGGATATTCGCTCTTAGCATACATTCACATTCCAATTTTCTTTGGGATATGTTTAAGGGAGATGCATTGCCAAAGCTTCAAGGAGGCCAAGAGAAGCATGGACAATGGCCTGGTTATTATCTGTTAGTTTCATTAATAGCACTTTGGCCTATTTCATTATTTTTGTTTGAGGCTATTTTCTATGGGTGGGCAAATCGAAGTCTTAAAATTCTCAAATTTTTAGCTGCATGGGCTCTTCCTGCCTGGTTAGTTTATGAATTAATACCTACTAAATTGCCTCAATATTTGTTACCTATTTATCCGGCGATTTCATTATGGATTGCTACTTTGTTGGTCAATACAAATGGAGTAGAGCTACCCTTCAAAAGAATTCGTCTGATTTATATGGGGTTCTGGGTTTTAATAAGTTTATTTTTAGCAGCTATTGTGTCAGGAGTATTTTATTATTTACAAATGCAAATTCCGGTATCAGCTATGATATTAAGCTTGATACTGATTGTTGGTGTTTCTATTTCAGTAGTTCTGAATATAAAAAATCGTAGATTAGCATCAGCACAATCTTTAGTTTATATGATATGTCTAGTAGTCCCATTTTTATTTTATAAGCTACCTCCTGATTTAAAGGAGGTTTGGATTGCTCGACATGTTGCTGAAATTAGTGAATTAAAAAACTTTATTTCTGAGCAACAACCACTTTTGGTCGTTGGGTTTAATGAGCCAAGTTTAGTGTTTTACTTAGGGACTCATCAAGTCGAATTTTTAGATACAGCTCTGGCCACTCAAAAGTTGGGCTATAATTATCGATGGTTATTAGTTGAAGAAAATGTTGCGATGGATCTAAAGCCTTTTAAGCTAAGTCTAATTAAGACGATCAATGGCTTTAATTACAGTACGGGAAAATGGATTAAATTAAATCTATATAGGAAAAATTAAAGTGAAATCTCAAAAATATCCATCGATGGTGTCTTTTATTGCTCTAATTCAGAGCCCTATTTTTATGATTACTTGGCTGAGTTTAGCGGTTGTTTCATTTGTTTTTTTTGATAGGCCTATCACTGAGTATATGCATGAACATGTATCGCATAGTTTTTTTAAAATTAGTGAGTCTGTTTCTTTATTAGGATTGGGTATCATTCCCTTGGTTATTTCTCTTGCCCTGATGTTCTATTATAAAGTTTTTCATAAAAATCCTTCTGAAATGAAGGCTTGGCTATTTATATTTTGTTCAACAACTGCAGTGGGTTTTATTTGTGATTTCCTTAAATTTATTTTTGGAAGGGCGAGACCTATTGAGTTGTTTGAACATGCTCGTTGGGGTTTTTATTTCTTTAAGACTAACTGGTCGATGGTTTCATTTCCGTCTGGACATAGTACGACTATTGCAGCTTTTGGATTAGCTTTGGCATTACTTTGGCCTCGTTATCGATACCTTTGTTTGCTCTTGATTTTGTCGGTAGGTATCACGCGCATCATTTTAACTAAGCACTTCGTGAGTGATGTTATGGTGGGCTGGTACCTAGGAGCTTGGGTGACTCTTTATATTTATCATAAATTTTCTAGAT